>NZ_JAHQRN010000010.1:0-128970 GCF_024895295.1 Brevibacterium sediminis
TTGCCGCATCGACATCCCCGCCAATGAGGGGTGCTAGCGTCCTGAGTATGAGCACGTTACCCACAGACACATCGCTGACAAGCGCCCAGGCCCCGATCGCCGTCGTCGCCGGGGCATCGGGGTTCATCGGCGGAGAGCTGCTCGATGCGCTCAGCGCTTGGGGGTATGCGACGCGGACGATCGGCCGCTCCCCTGACTCCGCCGACGCCACCTGGGACCGTCCCGACCGAATCGCCGAACTCATCGACGGTGCCGACCTGCTTATCAACCTCGCCGGCCGGAGCGTCGGATGTCGGTACACGGATGCCAATCGACAGGTCATCTGGGATTCCCGAGTCGATACGACCCGCGCCCTCAATACGGCGGTGGCAGCCGCCTCGGTGCCGCCGCGTCTGTGGATCAATTCGAGCACGGCCACCATCTACCGTCACTCGATGGACCGACCGCAGACCGAGGACGACGGCGACATCGGCGAAGGGTTCTCAGTCGACATCGCCAAAGCCTGGGAGAAGGAGTTCTTCGCCGGGGACCTGCCCGCGACCAGACGAGTCGCGCTGCGGATGGCGATCGTGCTCGGTGACGGAGCGGCGTTGAACATGTTGGCCACCGCGGCCAGATTCGGCGTGGGAGGAGCACAGCATGAAGGGCGCTGGTTCCCGCACCGGCGCTATCGCGGGATCGGCCCGGCGGCTTCCGGGCCGACGGTCTGGCGAGGACACCCGCCGACTCACGGACGACAGCGGTTCAGCTGGGTCCATATCGACGACGTGCTCCGGGCAATCCGGTTCATCGACGAACATGAGGAGCTGAGTGGCCCGATCAACGTCTCGAACCCACAGGTCTCGGACAATCGCTCACTGATGAAAGCGCTGCGCAAGGCGGTGCGTATGCCAGTGGGGATTCCTGCACCCAGGTGGCTGCTCGAGATCGGGATGGTCGTCCTGCGGCAGGAGTCAGAACTCGTGCTCAAAAGTCGGTGGGTGCTGCCGGAACGACTCGAAGCGGCCGGATTCGACTTCAGGTGGACCGACATCGAGGCGGCGACGAAGCACCTGCTGCGCTGAAGTGTCGGTACGGCACTCCCCCACCTCGGGGGAACGCCGCCCCCACCACCGGGGAACGGCAGGATCGCACGCTCAGCCGACTGCCGCCTCGGCGGGGATTCCCTGCTCGACGCAGTCGGCGCAATAGGGCTGCAGACCCTTGTCCGTGCAATCGGCGCACCGCAGGTACTGTCTGCGGCACTCGAGGTTCGCACAGTTGACGAACTCCGGCGTCTTCCTGTCGCAGGACACGCAATGCCCGATGGATTCGACATTGTCACCGAACTCGACGTGCATGCGCTTGTCGAAGACGTACAGCGAACCGTCCCAGTAGCCGGAGCTGCCGAAGGTCTCGCCGTAGCGGACGATGCCGCCGTCGAGCTGGTAGACCTCTTCGAACCCGCGGTTCTTCATGAGCACGGACAGGACCTCGCAGCGGATTCCGCCGGTGCAGTAGGTGACGACGGGTTTGTCTTTGAGGTCGTCGTATTTGCCGGATTCGATCTCGGCGATGAAGTCACGCGTGGTGTCGGTGTCGGGAACGATCGCGTCCCGGAACTTCCCGATCTGCGCCTCCATCGCATTGCGGCCGTCGAAGAAGACGACCTCCTCGCCGCGTTCGTCGAGGAGTTTGTGCAGGGCTCCCGGTTTGAGGTGCTGACCTCCGCCTTGGACTCCGTCTTCGGTCACCGTGATCGCATCAGGAGTGCCGAAGGTGACGAGTTCGTCGCGGACCTTCACGCTCAGCCGCGGGAAGTCATCGCCTTGACCGTTCGACCATTTGATGTCCGCACCTTTGAAAGGCGCGTACGACTTCGTTGCCCGCACGTACTGCTTCACCTCGAAGATGTCCCCGCCGACAGTGGCGTTGATCCCGTCCTTCGACACGATGATCCGCCCCTTGAGCCCGAGGCTCTCGGCCAAGGTGTGCTGCCACAGCTTGACCGCTTCGGGGTCGGGCAGCGGGGTGAAGACATAGAACAGGACGATCTTGGGAGTTGCCATGGCTCCCATTCTAAGTGGGGTGCGACAGTCCGATTCCCAGCGGGGAACGGTCCCTACCCGCGCCGAGGTGGTCCGCCGGTGGACGCGCTTCGCCCCCGCGGTGAGGACACGGCTAAGATTGGCCGTGAGTGCCGTGTCGTATGAAAGGGCCCCGAAGAGGACATGACGTCTAACCTCAGCTCTGCGGATTCCACGCAGGTCGATTCCCCGCAGAATGCATCGAAGAAGGTCAAGGAGACGGTCGAGTTCGCAGCGGCGAACCCCGACGTCGAGCAGCCTTTCGCCGATCTCGGTCTCACGGCCGACGAATACGAGAAGATCAAGGCGATCCTCGGACGTCGCCCCACCTCGGCGGAATTGGCCATGTATTCGGTGATGTGGTCCGAGCACTGCTCGTACAAGTCCTCGAAGGTCCACCTGTCCAAGTTCGGCGACAAGGTCACCGAGGACATGAAGAAGCACCTGCTCGTGGGCATCGGCGAGAACGCCGGCGTCGTCGACATCGGGAACGGCTGGGCGGTGACCTTCAAGGTCGAATCGCACAACCACCCCAGCTACGTCGAACCCCACCAGGGTGCGGCCACAGGCGTCGGCGGCATCGTCCGCGACATCATCTCCATGGGTGCGCGCCCGGTCGCTGTGATGGATCAGCTGCGGTTCGGAGCCATCGACCATCCGGACACCGCCCGTGTCGTCCACGGTGTGGTCGCCGGCATCAGCAACTACGGCAATTCCCTGGGCCTGCCGAACATCGGCGGCGAGACCGTCTTCGATTCCGTCTATCAGGGAAATCCGCTGGTCAACGCCCTGGCTGTGGGTGTCATGCGACATGAGGACATCCGTCTGGCCAACGCGTCGGGACTGGGCAACAAGGTCGTGCTCTTCGGTGCGCGCACCGGTGGCGACGGCATCGGCGGTGCTTCGATCCTCGCTTCCGAGTCCTTCGACGATTCGAAGCCCTCGAAGCGCCCCGCCGTGCAGGTCGGCGACCCGTTCGCCGAGAAGGTGCTCATCGAATGCTGCCTCGAGCTCTTCCACGCCGGTGTCGTCGAGGGCATTCAGGACCTCGGCGCTGCAGGCATCTCCTGTGCGACCTCGGAGCTGGCGTCCAACGGTGACGGCGGAATGCACATCGCGCTCGACGATGTGCTGCTGCGCGATGAGACCCTCACCCCTGAGGAGATCCTCATGTCGGAGTCGCAGGAGCGGATGATGGCCGTCGTCCGTCCCGACCGCCTCGACGAATTCTTGCGCATCGTCGGCAAATGGGAGGTCGAGACCTCCGTGCTCGGCGAGGTCACTGATTCCGATCGTCTCGTCATCGAATGGCACGGCGACGTCATCGTCGATGTGCCCCCGCGCTCGGTCGCCCACGACGGCCCCGTGTACAACCGTCCGTTCACCGAACCGTCATGGACCGCCGAGGTGGCTGCGAACACCGTTGAGGCCGCTGGTCTGGCGAAGCCCCAGTCCGATGATGAGCTGCGGTCGACGATGCTCGAGCTCGCGGGGTCGCCGAACCTCGCCTCGAAGTCGTGGATCACCTCGCAGTACGACAAGTACGTCCAGGGCAATACCGCACTGGCCTACCCGGATGATGCCGGTGTCGTCCGCGTCGACGAGGAGTCCGGTCTCGGCGTGGCCATCGCCACCGATGCCAACGGCCGCTACAGCTTCCTCGACCCGGCGCGCGGTGCCCAGCTGGCTCTGGCCGAGGCCTACCGCAACGTCTCGACCTCCGGTGCCATTCCGCGTGCGGTCACCGACTGCCTGAACTTCGGATCCCCCGAGGATCCGGAGATCATGTGGCAGTTCGCGCAGGCTGTCGAAGGCCTCGCCGGCGCCTGCCAGGACATGGGAATCCCGGTCACCGGCGGCAACGTGTCCCTGTACAACCAGACTGGCGGAGTGGCCATCCACCCGACTCCAGTCGTCGGTGTGCTCGGTGTCTTCGATGATGTCACCCGCGCCACCCCGAGCGGCTGGCAGGAGCCGGGCCAGACCATCTATCTGCTCGGCACCACCGAAGCGGAGCTCGACGGTTCGGCGTGGGCCGACGTCACGGCCGACCACCTCGGCGGTGTTCCTCCGCAGTACAAGCCGGCAGCGGAGAAGGAACTCGGCGAGATCCTCATCAACTGCTCGCGCGACGGCATGATCGATGCCGCGCACGATCTGTCCGAGGGTGGGCTGTCGCAGGCCCTCGTCGAATCGTCGCTGCGCTACGGCACCGGCGCCCGGATCTGGCTCGATGAGGTCTGCGAGCGTGACGGCATCGATGTGTTCACCGCACTGTTCTCCGAATCGGCGGCGCGCGCCATCGTGGCCGTGCCGCGGTCGGAAGAGGTCCGGTTCAAGGACATGTGCACGGCACGCCGGTTCCCGTTCGTGCGCATCGGCATGACCGATGCCGGCGACGGAGCTCCTGCGCTCGAGGTCGTCGACCACTTCTCGATCAAACTCGACGAACTCGGCCGGGCCCACGAGGGTACGCTGGCTGATCGCTTCGGCGGCAGCGTCGCGGCGGTGACCGAAACCGCGGTCTGAGCCACGACCGGCGAAGACTGACGCCGAGACGGCCTCTCGGCCTCGACATGACCAGCTGCGGTTGGTCCTCTCGAGGCCGAGAGGCCGTTTCGTTGTCGCGCTGAGTCCGGACTGCCCGGCCAGGTGTGACGGTCACGAAGGTGGGTCGGTAGGTTCCTCATCTTCGCGATTGCTGCGGCGCAACCGATCGCGCAGCGGTCCGACTATGCCCCAGGCGAGAGCGGTGAAGACGGCGACGATCGTCCAATAGATCAGCCAGAAGGAATCAGCCAAGCCCGTGATCGCGATTCCGATGGACAGCAGTGCGGTGGTGATCGCCGAGGCGGTCAGGCAGCGCAACCAGTATCCGAGACTGGTTCGAGTCGGTACGGCAGGCAGTGCAGCTTCGTTGAGATCCGTATGGCGACGGGCGAATCGGCGGTCGACGCGGGCGATGGCCTCCGGACCGAAGACGACGGAGAAGCCGACGTAGAACGCAGCCATTCCGTGGCTGAAGTCCGATGCCGCTCCCCGATTGAGATCGATGTAAGTCAGGACGATGATGACGATGTCGATGAACGGGGTGGATACGAGGAGAACCGTCGAAACCGTTCTCCAGTGCAGCAGATACCTCGCGCATACTCCGGCGAGCAGAAAGATCCAGAACAGTACTTCACCGGCGATGATGAACAACAGCATCGAGCGACACACCCACTTGGATCGATGACATGTTTTTCTCGCTCGACTGTACCAAAATAGAGTTCGAGGAGGAACAGGGTGCCGAAATTCGTGGACCATGATCAGCGCCGCGCCGACATCGGTTGGGCCGTGGCACGGCTCATCGCGGCCGAGGGGATCCAGGCCGTGTCGGTTCGCGCCGTCGCCGCCGAATCGGGGTATCAGCCCTCGACACTTCGGCATTATTTCCCTCTGGCAGACGAGATGACAGCGCATGCTCTGGTCCTCATCAGTCGACGGCAGCAGCAACGACTGTCGGCGAAGAGTTGGCCGGAGGACCCACGTCTGGCAATTCGCGAAGCTTGGTGCGAAGCTCTGCCACTCGATGATGATCGCCGTCTCGAGGCACACGTCTGGCTCGCCTCAAGCATCACCGCGCGATCGGATTCGGCGCGACAGGCGCTGGGGTCGATCAACGAAGGACTCGACAGGCTATGCGCCAACACCATCGAGGTCTATACCGGACGGGTCGACGATGCCTCCGCCCGTACAGCCCTTCGTGCCTTCACCGACGGACTCGCGCTGAACGGAATCGTCGATCCCGAACGCTTCACCCCGTCCGTCGTCGAATCGAGCCTCGATCTCTATCTCGACCGGCTGCAGCGACCGGATCAGTAAGCAGGCTGTGCTGGCGCCGGGGCCGTCCCACCGTTGGCATGGGCGAGCAGGCGGAAGAGTCCGAGGCTCGCAAAGATGAGCGCGAGCCACACGGCTTGAACGAGGACTCCGGCCATGACGCCGGTCGTGGCGTTTTCGGCCAGTGGTTCGGCAACCGTCATATTGAGCACGGCAAGGATCGCGCCGATGACGACTGAGATGACGAGGACCCACCACCGACGATTGCGGGCGATGTTCCACCCGCAGAATACCGCGGCCAGGAAGAACGCGTTGAGCACGCCTTGGATGATGTTCACGGTGAGCAGTGAGCTGCCGTCTTCCGTCCCGACCGAAGTGAGAAGGATTCCTGTCAGGGGCGTGAGAATCAGCAGGGCTGCGCATCCGAGGAGGAAGATTCCGGCACCGATGAGTCTCCGCGCCCAGCTGGTGTTCTTCACGAGCAGGATCGCTGCAGTGCCGAGGACCAGCCGCAGACATGCACAGAGGACCGATCCGACGCTGAAGAGCACGACTGATGCGGTCGCCTCCCCCGACGTCGCCATCGGGGCGAACACCAACGACGGCAGCGCCCCGATGATGAGGGCCGCCCAGAACAGACTGCGGGCGAGCCAGCCCGGATTCTGCGGAACCGACACCAGCGTCGCCGCCTGGCTCCGACCGAGTCCCTGGCTCCACTGCTGACCGCTGCCTGGCCGCCCGTCTGGATCCTGACCATAATGTCTGTAGCTCATGCCCCCAGCATATGAGCCAACTCCACTTGTGATTGAACAGGACTGACACTTTCTCAGTACTGGACTGAGCTGACAGCACTGCACCGCCGGCCCACCAACCCACTCCGTCCACGTGTCCCAAGATGACGACAACCACACATGCGCCACTGCGAATGTGATTGCCTGAGAGGGAATGCTGCGGCGCGACTGCCGCAGTCGCACCACACGATCGAACCGAGACAGAGGAGCCAGTCATGGCAACGATTCGCACATCCCACGCGGGATCATTACCCCGCACTCCCGAACTCATCGAGGCCAACAAGGTCAAGCAGGCGCAGAACACCGCCCGCCTGGCTGGCGAGTCCGTGTCGCAGGAACAGGAGCAGGAATTCGACGAACTCCTCGCCGCCAGCGTCACCGACCTCGTCAAGCGCCAGAAGAACCTGGGCATCTCACTGCCCAACGACGGCGAGTACGGTCATGCCATGGCCGCCGACTTCGACTACGGCGCATGGTGGCACTACTCGTTCGCCCGCACCGGCGGGCTCGAACTCGACGATGTCGACAAGTGGGATGCACCGGCCGTGCGTTCCGAGCCCGGTAAGACGGTTCTCACCAGCTTCGGTGACCGCCGCGATCGCAATCTGTTCCCCAACGTCTACTCCGATGCCGACGCCGGCACCGACACCGGCCAGCAACCGCAGTTCCCGAAAGCTACCGGCCCGATCAGCTACATCGGTCAGGACCAGGTCAACCGTGACATCTCGAACCTCAAGACAGGTCTCGCCGCCGCCGGCTACGACGAGCGCGCCGGCTACATCAATGCGCTCTCCCCCGGTTCGGCCTCCCGCATCGCCAACGAGTACTACTCAAGCGATGAGGAGTTCATCTGGGCGTGGGCCGATGTGCTGCGGGAGGAATATCTCGCCATCACCGAGGCGGGGCTGACCGTCCAGATCGACGATCCGTCCCTGGCGGAGAACTTCGACCAGATCAACCCGGAACCGTCCTTCGATGACTACCGCTCGTTCATCCAGGTCCGCATCGACGCACTCAACCATGCACTGCGCGGAATCGACCCGGCGCAGGTGCGGGTGCACACCTGTTGGGGCTCCTGGCACGGACCGCACGTCACCGACCTCCCGTTCGTCGAGATCGTCGACCAGGTGCTCTCAATCAATGCCGCCGGCATCACTTTCGAAGCCGCGAACGTCCGCCACGAACACGAATGGCGGATCTGGGAAGAGAAGAAGCTGCCCGAGGGCAAGTACATCATCCCGGGAATCGTCTCCCACTCGACGAACGTCGTCGAGCATCCCGAGCTCGTCGCCGAACGCATCAGCCGGTTCGCTGGTCTCGTCGGACCGGAGAACGTCGTCGCCTCCACCGACTGCGGCCTGGGCGGCCGCGTCCACCCGGACATCGCCGTCGCGAAGCTGCAGTCCCTGACCGAAGGTGCGGAGATCGCCTCGAAGCGCTTCTGACTCCGTACTGCGGAAACAGCAGTAACAGCAGAAACACCGGTCCCCTCCGTTAGGCTCGTCGGCCGAGCGGAGGGGACTTCTGTATTACGCCCCGCCGCCGAGCTCCTCGTCGAAGCAGTCGCTCAAGGTCGGGTGGGCGAACTGGTATCCGGTTTCCTGCAGCTTCTCCGGCACCACGCGCTGGTCGGCCAGAGCGAGTTCCTTTGCTCCGTCTCGGCCGAGCATGATCTCTGTGATGAAACCGGGCGTCGGGATCCACGCGGGCCTGCGCAGGTGAGCGGCGAGCGCCTCGGCGAATTCCGCCTGCGTGACAAGCTCCGGCGCAACAGCGTTGACCGGCCCGCGCACATAGTCATAAAGGACCGCGTGCACATATGACCGCGCCACATCGTCAAGCGAGATCCACGCAAGTGCCTGCTCCCCGCTGCCCAATCGACCACCCGCACCGGCGAGGAACAGCGGCGCCTGCAGTTTGAGCAGACCGCCCAAGGAGCTGAGCACGACTCCGGTTCGGATCGACACACGTCTGATCCCGGCGTCCTCGACACCGGCCGCTGTCTCTTCCCACTTCTGGCATACCTCGGCGAGGAATCCGTCGCCGGCCGGTCCGGTTTCGTCGACTGGTTCGTCCGCCTTCGACCCGTAATAGCCGACTGCGGAGGCGCAGACGAAGACCGACGGACGCTTCGCCTCGGGCAGGTCGCGCATCGTCTCGACGAGCAGCCTCGTCGAATCGATGCGGGAGGACCATATCTCGTCCTTCGCATGCTTGGTGAACCGTGTGGCGATGGATCGCCCACCGAGGTGGACCACCGCATCCGCCCACGCGAGGTCGCGTGGATTGAGGATTCCCAGGTCCGGATTCCAGTGCACCTCGTAGGGGAACTTCGGGGTTTCGCGCACAAGCAGTCGCACGAAGTGTCCGGCGGTGGAGAACAGGGCGGCGACCTGGCGTCCGATCATTCCGCTGCCGCCGGCAATGAGGATGTGTTTGCCCTTCTTCCGCGTCAGCAGGGGCGCATTCGTGGATTCGAGGAAGTCGATATCCATGAGCATCCGCTTGCGGCGGGCGTCGAAGGTGGCCTCGAGGTAGTGGGTGAGGCCCCGGTCGATGACGTCGAAGCCCTGCGGGGCCATGGAGAATTCGATGTGGTCGTCGATCTTCGTCCCGCCGGCGACCGAAGTGAACTCGTGCGTGTGCCTCCACTGGCTCAGCGGCCCCTTCTTCAGCTCGTCGACGAAGGAGAACCGCGACGGCCCCTCCGAATGCACCGAGCTGAACGGCCGACGCACAAGTCCGTAAGTGCCGGGAACGCTCGTCTTCACCTGCGCCACCGAGCCCGGCGCGATCGGAGGATAGCTCTCCTCGACGATCTCCTGCGCCCAGTGGGGTGAGAGGCGGGTCAGCGCTCCCGGCCGAGCATGCCAGTCGAATGTGGTCTCCGCACCGAGCGGAACTTCAGATGTCGACTCAAAGATGGTCATGGCATCCCTCCTACCTCGAATGATGCCACCGGTTTCTGAGAATGTGACCCGCAACTCACCTAAGTCCAAGTGAATTGTTCTCGCCGAGGCGGCTCACCCTCCCAGCCCACCTGCTGTGGCCGCCCGGCAGGGGTCCGAAACCTGCTTCCGCGGGCTCGAAGTGTGAGCGCAGTGATCTCGATCAGTGCGCCCACGCTTCGAACCCGCTGGGGCAGCGCGACCGGCCGCGAGGGCAACGCGATCCGTTGGCGCTGCAGCCGGCGACTCAGTCGACCGCTGGGATCTTGCCGAAGCGGAACGCCGACCAGAAGTCACCGCGCACATATCCGTGGGACGGTTCCGGGTCGAAGTCCCAGTGGCGGACTCGACCGACCTTGAGCGCGTCGGCGACGAGTTGGCGGCTGCGCTGCGAGGCGAGCACATGGTCCTCGAGGTGTTCGAGGTCGTACCGGGATTCGAGTTCTACACGCATCGACTCATGCGCCTGGGCGTAGGCCGGATCCTCGGCGCGGTTGACCAGCTCGTCGGGATCCGCCGCCAGGTCGAAGAGCAGCTCCGGATCTCCAGGGCACACCGTGAGCTTGAGATCGCCGCGCACCAGCGTGACCTGCGGCCGGTATGTGCCCTCGGCAAAGTACTCGATGACGACGTCGCGGTCCTCGGGTTCGAGCTCGCCGGCCGCTTCCCGCCTGGCAGATTCGAGTATCGAGGTTCCGGTCAGTCCCTCATCGATCGCCGAGGCGGCTCCTGCACCTGCATCCCCCGTGCCCACGGACGGCCCGGACGAAGCCGAACCCTGCGCGATCTCGAGCAGGGTCGGCGCGAGGTCGACGAGACTGACCGGGGTCGCATACCGGCCCGGGGCGATCACCTCGGCGGGTCCGTTGATGATGAGCGGAACCCGGGAGGACTGCTCGTAGGGCGACATCTTGAACCACAGCCCCTTCTCCCCCAGCATGTCACCGTGGTCGCTGGTGACGACGATGACGGTGTTGTCCGCGAGGTCGAGCTCTTCGAGCTTGCGCCGGATCGCTCCGACGTGGTCGTCGATATAGTTCACCGCCGCATAGTAGGCACGACGAGCCCGCCGCACGTCCTCGATTCCAGGCTCGCGTTCGTCGAAGCCGCACATCGTGCGCAGACGGTGGCTGTGCGGGTCCACGGCCGGATCGGGGACCTCGGGGTGGGCCGGGTCCGGGATGGCCACCTCGGCGAATCGGTCCCAGTTGGCCTTCGGCGGCTCGTACGGGTCGTGGGGGTGGATGAACGAGGTGACCATGAGGAATGGCTGATCGCACCCGGCGGCCTGGTTCGCGCGCTTGCGGTCGTTGAGGTGGCGCAGGGTTCTGAAGATCACCTCGTCGTCGAAGTCCTGTTGGACGTTCGCGGTCGCCGCACCGGCGGTGAACACGGGGTCCGCCTCGTGGTACCACTGCAGCTTCTGCTCCAGGGGACGGTTCCAGTCGGGCACCATATCGAGATCGGCCGGGTACACGTCCGTGGTCAGGCGCTCTTCGAAACCGTGGTGCTGATCAGGGCCGATGAAGTGCATCCGCCCGATCAGCGCTGTGTGGTAGCCGAGTTTGCGCAGACGGTGAGCGAACGTCGGCACGGAGGCCGCGAAGTCGTCGCCGTTGTCCAGGCAGTCGATCTCCGAGGGCATCCGCCCGGTCATCATCGACGCCCGCGACGGCGAGCACAGCGGAGTATTGCAGTACGCACGGTCGAAGACGGCTCCGTCGGCAGCCAGGGCATCCATATTCGGTGTCAGCGCGGCCGCATCACCATAGGCACCCAGAGCCTGGGCAGCCATCTGGTCGGCTTGGACGACGACGATGTTCGGGGTGGTCATGAGTGGTCCTCTCTGCGGTCGGGGCCGGAGTCGGCTTCGGAATCGGTCGCTGAATCCGGGTCGGATTCGCTCGCCGAGGCGGTCCCGGAGTCCGCATCGGTCGTGGAGCCGGCGTCCGCCTCGGCGGCGGTGGATTCCTCAGTCGCTGCGGAATCCTCGGTGTTCGCGGAATCGTCGTCCGGGGTCCACCCGTCGGCCCATTCGCCGGTTTCGTAGTCGAAACCGACGGGTTCGCCGTTCTCGTCCGTGCGCTGGTACCAGTCGGTGTAGTCCCCGTGCTCGGAGTCGATTCCGCCGTTCGCACCGTCACCGGGTTCGGTGGGCACGACCTGGAGGGCGAAGTCGTCACCGTAGGCGTCGGCACCGGCGACCACGGCGTTGTCGACCGCGTTGAGCGCGTACTGACGGCGCAGGGCCAGCGGATCCGTGCGCAGCTCCTTGAACCAGGCGACGATGATGAAGAGCATGACGAGAGCGAACGGCACCGCGGTGACGATGACGAGCTGTTGGAGTCCCTCGAGTGCGCTGGCGTCGCCGAGGAGGAGCATCACCACGGCGATGCCGGACATCACCAGACCCCAGAACACGACGACCCACTTCTTCGGCTCCTGATCACCGCGGCTGGTGAGCATGCCCATGACCACCGAGGCGGAGTCCGCGGAGGTGATGAAGAAGATCGCCAGGACGATGATGACGACGAACGGCAGCCATTCGACATAGGGCAGGTTGTCGATGAGGGTGAAGAACACCTCGGGGGCTTCCATGCTGTCGGTGAATCCCGATGCTCCGGACCGATACATCCAGATCGAGGTTCCGCCCATGATTCCGTAGGCGACGAAGAGCAGAGTCGAGGGGATGAAGATAGTGCCGAGGATGAACTGGCGGATCGAACGGCCGCGGGAGATGCGGGCGATGAAGGTGCCGACGAACGGCGACCAGGAGATCCACCACGCCCAGTAGTAGACGGTCCACAGGGACTGGAATTCCTGGGTCTCGGCTCCCCAGGACAGAGACCGGCCCATCATGTCGAACATCGACCCGAGGTATTCCATGAACGCCGAGGGCAGCAGGTTGAGCAGGTAGAGCGTGGGTCCGAGGAACAGCACGAGCGCAACGATGCCGACGGTCAGAACGATGTTGATCGACGACAGGTAGCGGATTCCGCGCGAGACGCCGGAGACCGCGGAGATGATGAAGCCGAGGGTGAGGACGAGGATGATGACGACGAGCATATTGTTCGTCATCGGCCCCGCACCGGAGACGATGCTGACTCCGGTGCCGATCTGCATGGCCGCGATGCCCAGGGCTGCGGCCGTACCGAAGAGAGTGGCGACGATCGCGAAGATATCGACGAGCTTTCCGGCGAATCCCTCCGTCTGTCGCTTGCCGAACAGAGTCTGGAAGATCGAAGACAGCAGCAGCGAACGACCGCGACGATAGGCGGCATAGGCGATGGCACCGCCGACGAGGGCGTACATCGCCCACGCATGGAAGCCCCAGTGGAAGTAGGTCTGGGCCATCGCCCCGTGGAGCGCCTCGGTCGTCTCCGGATCGTTCGTCAGCGGCGGCGGTGAGATGAAGTAGGTCAGCGGCTCGGAGGGTCCGAAGAAGAGGACACCGATGCCGATGCCCGCCGCGAAGAGCATGGCGACCCAGGAGAAGGTGGAGAACTCGGAGGTCTCCCCGTCCTTGCCCAAAGGGATCTTGCCGTAGGGAGAGAACGCGAGGATGAGCAGTGAGACGAGGATGATGATCGCGACGAGGTTGAACAGCCACCCGACGTTGAGCGTGGCCCAGTCATACGCCGACTGAGCGACACTGGCGACGCTGGCAGGGCTGGAGATGCCCCAGATGACGAAGGCGACGGTGAGGCCGCCGGCGATCGCGAAGATGATCGTGTCCAGCGAGTACTTGCGTCGCTGTTCGTCGATGGCGATTCCGGGCACGAGGATCGGGTGGGTGTCGTGCGGGTAGTGGCCGTGCGTATCTTCGAGATCGGCCTTCACGGGACCGCGCGGGCGGCGGTAGTCGAACTGGCCGAGGTTGCGCCCGGTCTCGCGACCGACGCGTTTGGCGTCGTCTCTCATTCGGCGGGCATCGGCCATGATCCTCTCACGTGACGCACGGCGGGCCGCCTCGGTGGAGGCATCGGACTGTCGATCTGGGCCCGGATCGTGTTCGTCGGTACGGGTGGAGTCATCTGTCATGTGTCGGTTCACACTCTTTCGATAGTTGCGGAAGACTGCCGAAATCGATCGGTGCCGGACACGGAGACGAACGCATCATGGCCCGATGGCAAGAACGCACATCGGGTACGAGTGGGAAATCAGGTGATGCGACCGGTCGGCGGCCGTCGATCGGGCAGATGGTCTGCGGATCGGCGATCAGTGACTAGGGCTCTCCGCCCCACCACCCGACGGCCACGGGCTCCCAGGAATCATTGGCGAAGCCGCAGCTCGGGCGCTCTCGATTCGGGGTCGACCATCCCCAGCGGCGGAGGTCGTCGAATCGAAGAGGGGCCATAACTTCGGACGATAACAGCTTCCTTGCGGCTTCACAATAAATTCCCAGCAAAGACCGGGTCAGCCGATTTCGACGAGAATGACGCCGACGGTGATGAAGCCGATCCCGAGGAGCGCCTTCCGCGTCAGCGGATCCTTCCAGATCACTCGAGAGAGCAGACAGACCAGTGCGACTCCGCACGCCGCCCAGAGGCCGTAGGCGACGCCGAGCGGCATGCCCTCGGCGAGGGTGCGGCTGAGGAAGAAGAAGGCCGCGGTGTAGCTGATCGCCACCGGGACGAACCAGATCTTGCGCTGCAGTCCGGCGCTGGCGCGCAGGCACAAGGTGCCGGCGACTTCGCTGAGGATCGACAGGGCCAACCACATCCAGCTCATTCGGTCACCTCCGCGTCGACGGTCTCGGATTCCTCGGGAGTGCCGGATTCGACGAGGATGACCCCAATGATGATGAGGGCGATGCCGATGATGGCGCCGATGCTCAGGAGCTCACCGAAGAACACGACGCCGAGCACGGCGACGAGGGCGACTCCGCTGGCCGACCAGGTGGCGTAGACGGCTCCGAGCGGCATGCCCAGCCGCTGGGTGAGCCCGAGGATGAAGAAGGCTGTGGCGTAGAGGACGACGACTCCGGGGATCCACCTCGGATCGGCAACCGAGGCGCGCAGCATCAGGGTGGCGGCCACCTCGGCGAGGATGGCCATGACGAGCAGCAGCAGACGTTTCGCATTCATTCGCTCACCTCCGGTTCGGTGTTGTCGGATGCACCCTCGGCGGTATCGGTTGAGGTCTCAGCGGCGTCGATGAGAGCGAGGGCGTGCTCGCGCACGGCGGCGAGGTCCTCGGAGGGGAAGACTCCTGTCGCCTCTGACATCCACGCACCGTCGGCGCAGAATCGAGCCGCGGTCAGCAGAGATACCGCACGATCGTCGAGTCCGGTGGTGCCGAACCACGGACCGAGGTGCTCGCTCCATGCCCGCGACAGCTTCGGGTGGTAGAGCGCATCGGAGAAGATCCAATAGTCGGCGCGGGAGACCTCGGCAGTGGTGGCCACTGTGACATAGGCACGGTGCCGCTCGAAGCTCGACAGCTCCTGACTCGGGCGCCCGGTGTGCTCGCGCAGTCGCCGTGCCCAGTCTTCTGCGGCATGGTCGACGAGCCCGAGCATGAGCGCTTCCTTAGACGGGAAGTGATACATCAGGCCCGGCTTCGTCAGACCCGCCTGCTGCGCGACCGACTCCAGCGAGATCGTCACCCCCTGCACCGAATCATGCGATTCGGCCAGAGCCTTCGCCGCCTTGAGAATCCGCATCCGTCCATCATTCGCCATGCCTCGACTTTACCAACCGGTTGGTAAAGTACGCCAGTGCGGAAGAGAGGGCGGTCCGCACCCTGTCGGTGCGAACCGCCCCTCTCATCCGGTCTGCAGACTGTTCGCCTGCCTGCGGGCGTTCGCCTGGCTTCCGGCGAAGTCTCGGTTCAGTTCAGCAGTGCCCGGTCGCCCAGGGTCGCTCCCTTGAGTTTCGAGAATTCGCCGAGCAGCGTCTCGACGGTCAGATCCTTCTTCTCCTCGGCCGAGGCCTGGTAGATGATCCGTCCCTCGTGCATCATGATCAGCCGGTTGCCCAGCGCGATGGCCTGCTCCATATTGTGGGTGACCATGAGCGTGGTCAGCCCGTCGGCTTCGACTATCTTCTTCGTCAGAGCTGACACCAGGGCCGCGCGCTGCGGGTCGAGGGCGGCGGTGTGCTCGTCGAGCAGCAGGATCCGCGGCTGGGTGAATCCGGCCATGAGCAGGCTGAGCGCCTGCCGCTGACCGCCGGAGAGCAGCCCGACCTTCGTCTTCAGCCGGTTTTCCAGTCCGAGTTCGAGAGTGGCGAGCTCCTCCGTGAAGTGCTCGCGTCGCTCCGAGGTGGTCCCCCGCCCCAGCCCACGCGGCTTTCCGCGTCTGAGCGCGAGCGAGAGGTTCTGCTCGATCGTGAGGTCCGGAGCGGTGCCGGCCATCGGATCCTGGAAGACGCGGCCCAGGTATCTCGCCCGTTTGTACTCGGGCATCCGCGACACCTCGGCGCCGTCGATGGTGATCGAACCGGAGTCGATGGGCAGACGGCCGGAGATGGTGTTGAGCAGCGTCGATTTTCCGGCTCCGTTGGAGCCGATGACGGTGACGAAGTCGGACTCGTCGAGTTCGAGCGAGAGTCCTTGCAGTGCCTTGCGTTCGTTGACGGTGCCCGGGAAGAAGGTCTTGGAGATGTTGTCGATCTTGAGCATGGGTCTCAGATCTCCTTCCCGGTTCGGGCACCGGTCGCACCGGCGGGAATGTCTGCGATCTCGGCTGGGTCCTTCATATCGGTGGTCCCTGCCGGCACCGAGGCGGCCGCGCGGTTTCCGCGTCCGCGCAGTGAGGGGATCCGTTTGAGGAAGCCCCACCTAGGCAGCAGCAGTGCGATGACGACGAGCAGCGCGGTCGTCAGCTTCATATCGTTCGTATCCAGGCCCGCGCGCAGGGCGAGGAAGATGATCAGCCGGTAGACGACCGATCCGAGGAGCGCGCCGAGGCTGGCCATGAAGATGTTGCGGCTGCCGAAGACGGCCTGGCCGAGGATCACCGAGGCGAGTCCGACGAGGATGAGGCCGATGCCCATGCTGATGTCGGAGAACCCCTGGTACTGGGCGACGAGTGCACCGCAGAGCGCGACGAAGCCGTTCGACAGTGCCAGGGTGAGCATCGTCGAGTTGTCGGTGTTGACGCCGAGGCTGCGGATCATCTCTTTGTTGTTGCCGGTGGCCTGGATGGCCAGCCCGAGATCGGTGGTGAGGAACCAGTCGATGGCGAACTTGAGGATGAGGGCGAAGACGAGCAGGATCGCGATCGATGCCCAGGTGCCCATGAGCATGTTCTCCCGCAGCGGGGTGAACACGGTGTCTTCTCGCAGGAGCGGCAGGTTCGCCTTCCCCATGATCCGCAGGTTGATCGACCAGAGGCCGATCATGGTGAGGATTCCGGCGAGCAGTCCGTCGATTCCGCCCTTCGTGTGGAGCAGACCGGTGATGTAGCCGGCGATGAGTCCGGCGCCGATCGCCGCGAGGGTGGCCAGGAAGGGGTTGACCCCGGCGATGATGAGGGAGGCTGCGGTGGCGCCGCCCGTGGTGAAGCTTCCGTCGACGGTGAGGTCGGGGAAGTTGAGGACCTTGAAGGTCAGATAGACCCCGAGCGCCATCGCGCCGTAGATGAGCCCGAGCTCCAATGCTCCGAACATGGGTTTCCGTTCATTTCTGGTGTGTGGTTCGTGGTGGCCCCGAGGCCGTCGGTTTCAGTGCCGACGGCCTCGGGGCCGGTGACGTCGGTGCCGTCGGGGAGTCGATGACTCCGGGCACCGGGTCACGGGGTGAAGCAGGTTCCGATCACTCGATGACCTTGTCGGCCTCGTCGACGAGCTTCTTCGGAATCTCGACGCCTTGGGCCTTGGCGGCCTTCGGGTTGACGACGAGTTCGAGGTTCGAGCTGGTCTCGACGGGCAACTCGGCGGGCTTCTTTCCGTCCTGGAGGATCTTCAGAGCCATTTCGCCGGTCTGTTCGCCGAGCTTCGTGTAGTCGATGCCGCGGGTGATCGCCGCACCGGATTCGACCTGGCCGGCTTCCGACCCGACGAGCAGAGCCTTGTTCTTCTCTGCTGCCTGGACCATGGTCGACACTGCCGAGACGACGTTGTTGTCGGTGGGCACATAGTAGGCGTCGACCTTGCCGAGCGAATCCACGGCCTGAGCGAGCTCACCCGAGTTCGCGATCGTCGCTTCCTTGATCGTCACGTCGAGGTCCTTGGCGGCCTTCTTCGCGAGATCGACCTGAACCTGCGAGTTGACCTCACCGGAGCTGTAGACGATGCCGACGGTCTTCGCATCTGGCTTGACGTCCTTGACCAGCTTGAGCTGCTCTTCGACCGGGTTGAGGTCGGAGGTGCCGGTGACGTTTCCGCCTGGCTTGTCGTTGCTGTCGACGAGGCCGGCCTCTTCGGCGTCGGTGACGGCGGTGAAGAGCACGGGCTTGTCGGTGATCGCCTGGGCTGCGGCCTGAGCGGCCGGGGTGGCGACGGCGAGCACGAGGTCGAGGTCGTCGTTGGCGAACTGCTGGGCGATCGAGGTCGCGTTGGCCTGTTCGCCCTGGGCGTTCTGTACGTCCCATTCGACGTCGACGCCGGCATCTTCGAACGACTTCTTGAAGCCTTCGGTCGCAGCGTCGAGCGCCGGGTGCTGTACGAGCTGAGAGACGCCGATGGAGTACGAATCGCCCTCGCCGCCACCGCCACCGCCTTCGCCGCCTCCGCAGGCCGAAACCGCAAGAATCGAACCGACTGCCACCATCGCTGTGGCCACTTTCCTGAGACGCATTCTTCTCCCTTTCGGAATTTCGGTCCGCCGGTGCGGATCCGTCACGAATTCTGCATTCGACACCGCCGCTCCTCGCACGCAAGGAGTAGTCACGGCAATGCAGATGAATGATGCGCCGCCGTCACTCAGACCGTTCTGAGATCATGACGCGCATCACGTCGAATGTGATGATATCCACTGTATGGCCCGGCACTGACGCCGGGTGCCGAATCCGGGTTTTGGAGACAATCGTCCCAGTATCGTTATCTGCGGCGACAGTCGTCCCCTCAGGGCTCTATTTCGACATCCGATCGTCCCAGCACATCGAGGATCCACGCGTACTCGAACGCGATCTCCTTCCACGCGTCATAGCGCCCCGATGCTCCCCCGTGCCCGGCGACCATTTCGGTCTTGAGCAGGGCGTTCGCACCGACTTCACGGAGTCGGGCGACCCATTTCGCGGGTTCGACGTAGAGGACTCGGGTGTCGTTGAGCGAGGTCACGGCCAAGATCTGCGGGTAGGCCGCCTCGGTGACGTTTTCGTAGGGAGAGTACGAGCGCATGTACTCGTACACTTGCGGATCATGGAGCGGGTCTCCCCACTCCTCCCATTCGATGACGGTCAGCGGCAGCTCGGGCATGAGGATCGAGGTCAGGGCGTCGACGAACGGCACTTCGGCGCTGATTCCGGCGAAGAGCTCGGGTGCCATGTTCGCGATCGCGCCCATGAGCAGGCCGCCGGCCGATCCGCCGCTGGCGACGAGCCGGTCCGGGCTCGTCCACCCGGTGTCGATGAGGTGGCGGGCGACGTCGATGAAGTCGGTGAAGGTGTTCTTCTTCGCCGTCGTCTTGCCCTGGTCGTACCAGTGTCGGCCCATTTCGCCGCCGCCGCGCACATGGGCGATGGCGAAGACGACGCCGCGGTCGAGCAGGGACAGCCGGGAGACCGAGAAGTACGGGTCCATGCTCGCTTCGTAAGACCCGTATCCGTAGAGGAGCAGCGGTGCCGGCTCGACTTTCGCCGAGGCGGGGCTTCCGTTCGTCGCATCCCCGCCGTCGCCTACCCCCTCGTTCGCCGAGGCGGGACCGCCGTAACCGTCGGATCGGTGCAGGTCCTTGCGGAAGACGACCGAGATCGGGATATCGGTGCCATCTTCGGCCTTCGCCCACAGCAGGGTTTCGGTGTAGGCGTCCAGGTCGACGGAGCCGAGAACGGGCTGACGTTTGAGAACCGTGTCAGTGCCGTCTGCAACGCTGTGGGAATAGATCACGGCGGGCGTCGACATGGAGGTGAAATGCAGTCGGATGCTCGTCTGCACGAACTCGGGGTTGTTGCCCACGTAGAGTGACCCGGTCTCCCGGCCGAAGGGCAGCTCCTGCAGCGGTCCGAACGGAGAGGAGGAATCACCCAAGCGGATGATGCCGACGCGCGCAAAGCCGCCGCGACGGTAGCTGAGCACGATGAAGTCGGCGAAGGCGTCGACGTCTTCGATGCGCAGATCGTCAATGTCATCAAGCACCGGACGGCCCGTGGCGGTCGGATCGGCCGCTGGAACGTCGACGAGTTCGAAGTCGGCGCGATTGCGGTTGTGGGTGATGAGGAAGCGGTCCTCACCGCCGATGACGGCGTGCTCGACGTTGTATTCGACACCGTCGACGCGGGGCCAGATCTCCTGCGGTTCGGCCTCGAGGTCGTCGACGCTGATGCTCCAATATCCGGTGGTCGTCTTCGATCCGGTGACGACGAACATCATCCGGCCCGAACGTGAGAAGCCCGAGCCGACGAAGAAGCGCTCATCGGGTTCATGGAAGATGCACACGTCGTCGCTGCTGTCGGTGCCGACGACGTGGCGCCACACTTTCTCCGGTCGCCAGGCGTCGTCGACGGTGGTGTAGAAGACGAAGCGGCCGCTCGGATCGAGGGAGGCTCCTGCGAAGGTGCCGTCGACCGTGTCGGCGAGGTCGTCTCCCGTGGCCAGATCGCGAAGCCGGAGCGTATAGCGTTCGTCGCCGGTGGTGTCGACACCGTAGAGAAGCCAGCGACCGTCGTCGCTCAGCGAGAATGTACCGAGTGAGAAGAACTCCTCGCCTTCGGCGGCGACGTTTGAGTCGAAGATGACCTCTTCGCCGGACAGAGGCTCTTCGCCGACCTCCGGCGGAGTCCAATCGTCGGGACCCGAGACGGGGATTCGGACGCTGATGCCGTAGTCGAGTCCTGCTTTCGTGCGAGAGAAGTACCAGTAGCTCCCGCGCCGGTTGGGCACGGACATATCGGTTTCTTTGATGCGTGTCTTGATCTCGGTGAAGATCGAGTTCTGCAGTCCTTCGAGGTGAACGGTCTGTGCGCTCGTCCAGGCGTTCTCTGCTTCGAGGTGGGCGATGACCTCGGGCGACTCCTTCTCACGCAACCATTCGTAGTCGTCGACGAAAGTATGGCCGTGGTGCGTGCGCTCGAACGGGACCTTCTTCGCCACCGGTGCCGATGCCGGGGTCGCGGTCGTCGAGGCTGCGGAGTCTGTGCCGGAAGTTTCGCTCATGACGTCAGCCTAGCCGCCGGCCCGGAAACCCCGGGACCCGACCGATGTATCGTCGCCGACTCATTCTGAGCAGAATGCACTCAACGCGCTCAATGAGCAGAACGCGCAGAGTGAGCACAACCTCGCAGTCGACACTCAGGAACCTCTAAGGTGAGTCTCACATCACACCTGCCTTCAAAGGAGAAGTCCGTGCCAAAGGCGCCACCTCCCGGGGATTCCGTGTCGGAATCCTCCCATCCCTCGCGACGAACCTTCGGTCGCATCGCCTACGGGGCGATCGCCTTGGCGGCGATCGGAACGGCGACGACCTACTCGGTCAGGGCCGCCTCGGCGAAGGGTGACCTGTCATCGAATCTCACCCTCATCGCTCCGGCCGGCGCCGGCGGCGGCTGGGACGGATTCGCCCGCGAGACCCAACAGGCCATGCGCGTCGACCGGCTAGCCAACAATGCCCAGGTCGTCAACATCCCGGGCGCCGGCGGCACCATCGGCCTCGGCAAATTCTCGACCATGCACGGCCAGTCGGACACGATCCTCGCCACCGGCACCGCTATGGTCGGCGGGATCGCGCTGAATAAGTCGCCGGTCGGATTCGACAACACGACTCTGCTCGCCCGCGTGGCCGAGGACTATGACGTGCTCATCGCCGCAGCGGATTCCCCGCACAATACGATCGACGATGTCATCGGCGCGTGGAAGAAGGACCCGAAGGGATTCGTGTGGACGGGCGGTTCGGCCGGCTCGGTCGACCACCTGACCATTGCGCAGCTTGCTCTGCTCGGCAAGATCCCCGCCTCCGACATCACCTACATTCCGAAGTCCGGCGGCGGTGAAGCCATCCAGACTCTGCTCTCGGGCACCACCGACTTCGCCTCGTGCGGCTTCAACGAGGTCTCCGACCAGATCGAGGCCGGACGTGTCAAAGCCATCGGCGTGGCCGCGCCCCAACGCATCGAGGGCTTCGACGACGTGCCGACCATGTCCGAACAGGGATACGAGGTCACGCTGACGAACTGGCGCGGCTGGCTCGGAGCACCGGACATCAACATTGACGACTCCGCTCAGCTTCTCGAGATCCTGCAGAAGACTCGTGACAGTGCGGCCTGGAAGGACGCCCTCGATCGGAACAAGTGGACCGATGTGTGGCAGACCGGCGAGGAGTTCGCCGAATTCGTCAAAGAAGACACCTCCCGAGTGGAGAAGCTGCTGAAGGAGTTGGGACTGTGAGCGCACAGACGACAACGCACACGGACAGGACGGGCCACCTCGGCGCGGGCACCTGGTGGCAGGGACGGTCGGGGCTCATCGTCCCCCTCATCATGGGAGCATTCTCCACCTATCTGCTCATCGGCATCCTCACTATGGACGTCGCCCCGGACGCGGACAAACCCGGTCCGCAGTTCTTCCCGACGATCATCATGCTCGTCGGATACGCGCTGACGATCCTGCTGGTCATCGCCTATATCCGCAATCCGGAACCCGTCGACGTCGACGACGAGCTGCCGGCCGCGGCCGAGGAGGACAAGGCGTTCTCGACTCCGGTGACCTCAGCTGTTGCGGCCTCGCGGCTCTCCCCTCATGAGGAAGACGAGCCGGAAGAAGACCGTCAGGCTCTCGCTGCGGCTCGCAAGGCCGATGCGAAGCACCGCACGCACAGCGACTTCGTGTCCCTGGCCTGGGGTGCGGGCGGCTTCGCGGCCTTCGCGCTCATCCTCGAATTCGCCGGGTGGATCATCGCCGCCGCTCTGCTGTTCTGGTGCGTGGCCCGGTCGATGGGTTCGAAGAAGCCGCTGTTCGATCTCACTCTGGCACTGACGTTCTCGTCCCTGGTCTACATCGCCTTCTCGGTGATGCTGGGGCTCAACCTTCCTTCGGGAATTCTGGGAGGTGGCTTCTGATATGGACGCTCTCATGTCCCTCTTCGAAGGGTTCACACACGCTCTGACGCCGATGAACCTGCTGTGGGTCCTCGTCGGCTGCTTCCTCGGCACCGCTGTCGGCGTGCTGCCGGGCCTGGGCTCATCGATGGCCGTGGCCCTGCTGCTGCCGATGACCTTTGCGCTGGACCCCACGGGTGCGTTCATCATGTTCGCCGGCGTCTACTTCGGCGGGCTCTTCGGCGACTCGACGATGGCCATCCTCATGAACACCCCTGGGCAGGCCTCGGCCATCGCCTCGACGTTCGAAGGCCACAAGATGGCCAAGGCCGGGCGGGCCCCGCAGGCTTTGGCGACGGCCGCGATCGGTGCGTTCATCGGCGGGTTCATCTCCTGCTGCCTCGTCGTCTTCGTCGCTCCCGCTCTGGCGGAGCTGTCAACAAGCTTCGGCCCGGCCGAGTTCTTCGCCCTTGCCCTGTTCGCCTTCGTCGCCACCTCCTCGGTGGTGGCCGATTCGGTGCTCAAGGGGCTCACAGCCCTGGTGCTGGGCATCGGCTTCACCGTCATCGGCATCGACTCGGTCTCGGGTACCGAGCGGTTCACCCTCGGCGTGCCCGAGCTCTTCGACGGAGTCTCCCTCGTCACGGTGACCGTGGGTGTGCTGGCGCTGGGCGAAGTGTTCTTCATCGCCTCCCGCATCCGCCGTCAGACCAAGGACAATACGATCAACGCCTCTGGTCGGCCTTTCCTCTCCCGCGAGGAAGTCGGCGAAGCTCTGCCGGCGTGGCTGCGTGGAACAGCGATCGGCCTGCCTTTCGGCGTCATTCCTGTCGGCGGTGCCGATGTTCCGACGTTCATGGCCTACGGCCTGGAGCGCAAGCTCGATTCCCGTCGGAAGGATCCGCAGTTCGGCAAGGGCGCGATCCGTGGTCTTGCCGCCCCCGAGGCGGCCGGATCGGCGACGACGGGCATCGCCATGGGTGCCCTGTTGGCTCTGGGTCTGCCGATCTCGGCGACGGCGGCGATCATGCTCGCGGCCTTCCGCCAGTACGGCATCCAGCCCGGTCCGCTGCTCTTCGACCGCTCCCCCGAGCTCGTGTGGGGTCTGCTGGCGAGCTTCTTCGTCGCGATGATCGTGCTGCTCATCATCAACCTGCCGTTCGCTCCTCTGTGGGCGAAGCTGTTGAAGATCCCGGACCCGTACCTCTACGGCGGCATCGCGGTCTTCTGCGGACTGGGCATCTATGCGACGTCCGCCTCGACCTTCGAGCTGCTCATCCTGCTGGGCATCGGAGTGCTGAGCTTCGTGCTCAAGCGCTACGGTGTGCCGCTGGCTCCGCTGATGATCGGCATGGTGCTCGGCCCCCTGGCCGAATCGAACCTGCGCGACTCTCTGCTGGCCTCCGGCGGTGATGCGTCGACTCTGGTGTCCTCGCCGATCACGATCGTCATCTACGTCGTGCTCATCGCCGCTCTTGTCTACACCGGCATCGGCCGAGTGCTGGCTCGCAAACGACAGAAACAGGCTACGTCGAAGGCATCGAACTCCGCGGAGTCGGTCAACCTCTGAACTAGCGCGGCTCCCAGCCGTCGTTCAAGGCGAAGCGCGGTTCGCCAGCCAAATAACCGCCGTTCAAGGCCAAGCGCGGATATCGAGACGTCTACGTCCCGATATCCGCGCTTCTGCTTGATCGAGGGCATTGACGACCTTCGCCGACTGCCCGAATCGCTCAATTGCCCCTCGTCGAACGCAGGTATTCGCTCACGATGCGGTAGGTGAAAGTGCCGGAGTACTCGTAGACACGTCCGATCAGCGGTACGTCGACGTTGAGCTCGACTCTCTGCCGGTCGAGGGTGTCGTCGAATCGCTCACTCAATTCGATGACCGGTCGCAGCACTAACGGCATGGGCAGCCGCAACCCACCTGCCCGTAGCGCGATTCGGCGGCTGCGCAGTCGCAATCCCCCATTGACCACGTCAACAGCAAACTCCGCCTCGACGATGGACGGCTTCCCCAGCACGTCGACGACTCCGCCCTGAGAGTCGCACGGAACTTCTCCACCTACCTCGGATCGGGATCCGCGCGGGACGAACGACACCGCATCGACCATCGACCAATCACCGTCGTCGAATTTCATCGTCCGCGTCGCCGTCTGCTCACCGTCTTCCGTTCGGTTCTCTACGCGAAAAGGAACCTCGCGGTGCACACCCGGCACGATCACACCGCACCGTTTCGCAATTGCGAGGACGGGCCACAGCCACCGCCGTTGGGTGCCGAACGATTCGAAGACACCTTCACCGACACCCACCGCGCCGGGAGGGATCACCGCGAAGTATCGCCTGAGGACCGGGTGGAGTTCTGCCACTCGAGCGCCGAGCGCCCGCTCATATGCGGATCGGGAGGGAGAGCTCATGGCTGCGAGTGTAGGGCAACTCCGCCGGATCAGTGGTCAGGAACCGTCCCGGCCTCAGCGTTCGGCGTTGGCGGCAGCTCCCGGCAGCAGTCGCCCGGCGCCCTTGAGACCGAAGCTCGTGAGCACGGCGGCGATGAGGACGAGGACGACGGCCGCACCGGCGGCCCACTGCACGCCGAAGTCGAAGGCTGACACGGCCGCCTCGGTGATTCGCTCACCGGCTGCACCACTCAGCCCGGAAGCGTATTCGAGTGCGGAGCCGAGCGTATCGAACTGTGCTCTGTCCGCTTTGTCCCCGATCGCCGACTGCAGCGCGGATCCGTACATGAAGGTCGAGAGTCCGCCGAGGACGGTCGTGCCCATGACGGACCCGAATTCGTACGCGGTTTCCGATATCGCCGAGGCAGCTCCGGCCTTGTGAGCAGGGACGGCGGCGAGGATGAGGTCGTTCGTGATGACCTCGGCGGTGCCGAGTCCGATGCCGAGAATGAGGAAGGCCAGCAGCATTCCCATCACGGAGTGTTCGGAAGTGAAGGCGATGATGCCCATGCCGACCGCGTTGAGCGCGAGCGCGCAGGGCACGACGACGCGCGGTTCGAAACGGGCGATGAGCGGCACCGCAAGGTAGCCGGCCGCGACCGAGGTGGTGAGTCCCGGGATGAGCACAAGGGCGGCGTCGATCGGAGAGAGTCCGAGCACGAGCTGGAGCAGCTGGGTGCCGAAGTAGAGGAACCCGGCCAGTCCCATGATGCTCAGCAGGTTCGACACCACCGCCGAGGTGAACACGGAGTTCGTGAACAGACGGACGTCGAGCATTGGGTTCGATGTGGCGAGCTGGCGGAGGACGAAGCTGGCACCGGCGACGATCGCCACGGACAAGCTGAGCCAGAAGAGGAAGTCGGTGCCAGACGCCATGCTGTGTTTGATGGCGAAGACGAGCGGGGCCAGAGCGAGCATCGACAGGATGATGGAGAACGGGTCGAAGCGGCCGGGGTTCGGGTCGCGCGATTCGGGCAGCAGAATTGCAGCTGCGGGAATGAAGAGCGCGATGAGCGGCAGGTTGATGAAGAAGACGGAGCTCCAGTGGAAGTGCTCGAGCAGGAAGCCGCCGACGATGGGCCCGAGTGCGGCACCACCGGAGAACATCGCGGCCCAGGTGGCGATCGCGATGCGACGGTCTTTGTCATGGTCGAAGATGTTGCGGATGAGCGACAGCGTCGATGGCATGAGGGTAGCGCCGAAAATGCCGAGCAGGGCGCGGGCGAGGATGAGCATCTCGGCGGAGGTGGAGAACGCCGCGAGCAGCGAGGCCGCACCAAAGCCGACGGACCCGATGATGAGCAGCTTGCGACGTCCGACCCGATCACCGAGGCTGCCCATGGCCACCAGCAGACCGGCGAGCATGAGCGCATAGATGTCGACGATCCACAGCAGCTGCGTGCTCGTCGGATGCAGGCCGGTGCTGATTGCCGGGATCGCGAAGCCGAGGACCGTGTTGTCGATCGAGATCAGCAGCACGGGGATCATGAGCACCGCGAGTCCGGCCCATTCGCGCCGGCCGGCACGCAGCTGTGGAGTCAGTGTCGTCGTCATGGCATCAACTGTACCGTCTGGACGGTACAGTTGAAAAGCGGTTGGCGTGCTGCAACCGAGATGCTCAGGTACTGCGCAGACACAGGCCCGGCCGCGCGAGAAATCCGAGCGGTCTCATGCATGCCCAGCTGGCAGAACACCAGGCACACGTCCGTCTCGTAAGTACAGCCATGGACTAGGCTCATGGCTATGGCACGCAATCCGACCGCAACCAAGGAGAAGCTGCTCGACGCTTTCGATACGCTCCTCGACGAACACGGCACAGCCGGAGCGACTCTGGACGCAGTAGCTGCGAAGGCCGGAGTCTCCAAAGGCGGTCTGCTCTATCATTTCGGGTCGAAGGCCGAGCTCATCAAAGGCAGCCTGGAACGCCTCGACCAGCTGGTCGACCAAGATGTCGAGGAGATGAAGGCCGCCGGCGAGCGCCTCCATTACTACTACCTCGAGACCTCAGCCGAGGTCGGCACTCCCCTGGACCGCAGCCTCATCGCCGCCGGTTGTCTCGCTCTCGAGAACGAGGACGCCAAGGCGGCTCTGCGTCGCACACGCGAAGCGTGGTTCGACGCTCTCAACAACCACCTCGGCGATGCTGATCTGGCGATGACGATTCAGCTCATCGGCGACGGAATGTATTTCAATCAGAACTTCGGGCTGTCACAGGATGAGGCCCTCGATCATGTGAAGCGAGTGCTCACGCGTTTGGGGCTTTAAGACACCTACGCGCCTGGGCGGCTTGGGCTCCTGGGCCCCTAGAGCAACTTCTCCTACGATCTGCGCACCTCCCCCGGCAGATGCGCTTCCCTACTAGATGCCTTGGGTGGGCGAAATCGTCACGTCCCGAGTAACAGAACGTGACCATTTCGCCCACCTATGAGCATCCACTCGACCTCAAAGAGCCGGATTCACCCCGAGCTCAGCTCAGGTGATGAACTTCCTGCAGCCCGTACACCGGAGTCTCGATGCCTTCGTGCCGGGCCTTGAGCTGCAGCGCCAGATACAGCGAGTAGTGCCTGGCCTGGTGCAGATTGCCGCCCATGAACCACAGGTTCTCCTGCTGGGTGGGCTTCCACATATTGCGCTGCTCGCCTTCCCACGGGCCCGGGTCCTTCGTCGTCTCCGACCCCAGTCCCCAGCATTTGCCGACCTTGTCCGCGGTCTCCTGGTCGACGAGGTCCGCGACCCAGCCGTTCATCGAGCCATAGCCGGTGGCGTAGACGACGAGGTCAGCCGGCAGCTCAGTCCCATCGGAGAGGACGACGGCATCCTCGGCGAGGTGGTCGACCTGCCCTTTGGCCAGCTTCACTTTTCCGTCGGCGACGAGCTCGGCGGATCCGACATCGATGTAGTAGCCCGAACCGCGGCGCAGATACTTGAGGAACAGACCAGACTCGTCGTCGCCGAAGTCGAGGTCGAACCCGGCGGCCTCCATCCGCTGGTAGAAGTCCTTATCTGCTTCCTTGATCTGGTCGTAGAGCGGGATCTGGAACTCGTGCATGATCCGGTACGGCAGTGACGCGAAGATGAGATCCGCCTTCTCCGTCGTCACGCCGTTCTCCAACGCGCGTTCGGAGTACAGGTCGCCCATCGCGATCTCCACGAGCGAGTCGCTTTTGACGATGTGCGTGCTCGATCGCTGCACCATCGTGACATCGGCGCCGTTCTCGTACAGAGCACCGCAGATGTCGAAGGCGGAGTTGTTGCTGCCGATGACGACGACCTTCTTGCCCGCATAAGCGTCGGGGCCCGGGTGCTGCGAGGAGTGCTGCTGCTCGCCTTTGAAGATGTCCGAGCCCGGGAACGTGGGGATGCTCGGCTTGCCCGACATGCCGGTGGCCATCACCAGATGGGTCGGCCGCAGAGTGACCTTCTCCCCGTTCCGGTCGACCTCGACCGTCCACCGGCCTTCCGTTTCGTCGTATTTCGCCGAGGCAGCTGTGGTCGACGACCAGTACGGAATCTCCATCACCTTCGTGTAGAACTCCAACCAGTCCGCGATCTTGTCCTTCGGTGCGAAGACCGGCCAATTGTCTGGGAACTTCAGGTACGGAAGGTGGTCGTACCAGACCGGGTCATGCAAGCACAGCGACTTGTACCTCGACCGCCACTGATCACCCGGCCGCTCCCACCGGTCGATGACGAGGGACGGCACCCCGAGTTGGCGGAGGCGAGCGCCGAGGGCGATCCCGCCCTGTCCGCCACCGACGACGAGGATGTATGGGTCGGCAGTCGCGCCCCAGGCGGCGTCCTCCTCGGCGAGCTTCTCCGACCAGCTCTTCCGCTCGGGATCGACGCCGTGCTCGGCACCTTTGACCCGGCGGGTGCCGCGCGGCTCTTCGTGTCCGGTGATCTCCTGCAGCGAGGTGAGCACGGTCCAGGCCTTGATGCCGTCTTCATCGACGAGGCGGACGAGTCCCTTGCCACGCCCCACCGAGGTGGTGAAGGTGAACCATGCTTCCGTCACTCCGTCGGCGGTTGCCGCCGGTTCGCTGAGTTCGAATTCCTCCGGTGAGACCCGGTCGAGATTGTGTGTGAGCAGGTCGGTGACACCCTCGGGGTTCTCCACCGTTTTGAGATTCCAGGTGAAGGACACGAGGTCCCTCCAATAGCTGTCGGTGGCGAACAGTCCGGCTGCGGCAGGGATGTCCCGGCGGCTGAGCGCCGATTCGAAGTCCTGCAGCCACCTCATCGCGATGCCGTCGGCGGTCAGCTGGGGACGGTCGAGCGTCGTCGTCATGTCACTCCTCCTCATTGAGTTCAGTGACTCCAAACTAGGCCGGGCACTCCCAGCTCGGAAGAGTTGCATCGGATTGCATGGCCCACGCCGTGCCGGGATTCTCACCGACGCCTCGACCCCATGGTCAGGGGTGCGTTCCCGTCTTATACTCAAGGCATGCTTCAGCCGGATCTGGCGCATCTCGCAAGAGATCTGACACGCATTCACGATGCTGTGATCACCGGGGCTTCGCCGCCGGTGCAACCGCGCGCGCTGGTCAGGCGCTCGTGGGATCGGATGCTGCGCTTGGGGCTGGACCCGGATGGCGCGAATGCGCGGATCGTCGCCGATGAGGCTGAACTGGAGACTCGACGCCGGAAGTCCCAGTTGCGACTGGTCGTCGATGAGATGCGCTCAGTGCTGTTACGGGCTCCCGACGCCGCGCCGTTCATCCTCGTCGTCACGGATGCCGATGGAGTCATTCTGTGGCGAGATGGTGCGGCTTCCGCCAGACGGCAAGCCGATGAGCTCGGATTCGTCGAAGGAGCGCATTGGTCCGAAGCCAAGGTCGGCACGAACGCCATCGGCACGGCGCTGACCGAGGAGGCACCCGTCCAGCTCTTCTCCGCCGAACATTTTGAGGCGTCTCAACACCCTTGGTACTGCAGCGCCGTGCCCGTCCACGACCCGCATGTCGGGACCCTCTTGGGAGTCGTCGACATCAGCGGCCCGGCGATGACTCTTCATCCTGCGGTGCAGTCGTTGGTGACGACGGCGGTGCGTCTGGCCGAGGCCCGGCTGATGATCGCTCAGCAAGAAGCCCTGAACACACTCCGCGATCGGATGTCGGCGATGCTCGCCGGCACGTCCGGTGCGGCCCTCGTCGTCGATGATGCAGGATGGGTGGCGTATCAGCAGGGAGTACGCAGCCGCGACCGCATCGAGGTGCCGGCCGCCGACCGTTCGATCCTCATCCCCGGTGCCGGTCTGTGCCTGCCGGAGAAGATCACCGGTGGATGGCTGCTGCGGCCCACCGGCGATCGTCGAGCTTCGGTGACTCTGCGGACGAAGCAAGATCCGCCCGTTCTGGATATCCATTCCGGCACCGAACCTCTGGTCGTTCCGCTCACGCCACGGCGGGCACAGATTCTGGCGGCGGTCACCTCGGCGGGGGCAGCTGGGATCAGTGCCGCCGACCTCAGCCAGCGCCTCTACGGGGACGGCGACCACGTGGTCACCGTCCGCGCAGAGGTCTCGCGTCTGCGCCGATCGGTCGGCGCCCTGCTCGCCACCCGGCCCTATCGCTGGGCCGAAGGCGTCGACGCGCGGGTGGAGTGAGGGTCAGTTGCCGTGGGGAACGACGACCGCTCGACCGGAGAGCTCACCTGCCTGCAGCTTGCGATAGGCTTCCAGACCGTCGTCGAGGCTGTAGCGTTCAATTTCCGGCTTGATCTGACCTGACCGGTACATGTCGACGACCTCGTGGAGGTCCTCAATCGTTCCCCAGTAGGTGTTCGTCAGCGTTGCCTCGTAGGGATTGGTGAAGAACGACCATTCATACGCACCCCCGGCAATGCCGACGATTGTACAGCGGCCCATGCGGGCCATTGACTGCGCGGCGACCTTGACTGTCGAGGCGGCACCGACGAAGTCGAACGCGGCATCGACGCCCTTGCCGCCGGTGATCTCACGGATTCGTTCGACCTGGTCATCTCCTCCACCCACGGTGATGGCCCCGGCTGCTTGGGCCTTCTCCATCGCCTCAGGCTTCATATCTGTGGCGATGACCGTCGCACCGGTGAGGGCCATCAGGATCTGCACGCCGATTTGGCCCAATCCGCCGAGACCGATGACCAGGGCGTAGCGTCCGCCTCCCGCAAGATTCGGCAGCGAGTGCTTGATTGCGTGATAGGGAGTCAGCCCCGCGTCGGAGAGCGGTGCTGCGGCGACAGGGTCGGCGTCGCCGAGCGGGACGAGGTTGCGTGCGGGAACCGTGACGTACTCGGCCATGCCGCCGTCACGCCCCAACCCGACGCCGAGGTAGGGATTGGTCGCGGCGTTCTCACAGTAGGTGTCCTGTCCACGCGAACATGCTCGGCAGCGGCCGCAGCCGATCGGGCCGTAGACGAGGTAGGCGTCACCCTTGTTGAATCCAGATACTCCGGGGCCGAGGTCTTCGACCCAGCCCGAATTCTCGTGTCCGAGGATGAATGGCGGCGGCACTGCTCCGGGGCCGCCCTCTTCGAATTCGTTGTACACGGCAACGTCTGAGTGGCAGGCTCCTGCTCCGGCAACCTTGAGCAGAACTTCACCTGGTCCTGGTGTGGGCTTCTCGACGTCTTTGAGCGTGGGAAAGGTCTTGAAGTCTTCGAATACGATCGCCTTCATGGTGCGAGTTCCTTTCGAATGAGTTGGGGCGGCGATCACCGCTCCGAGGCCCACGTTAGGCTCGCGAAACAGATAATTGAACCCTTATATCACCTGGTGAAACCCTATTTTCCACAACCGCGCGGCCCTGAAGGACCACTCCTGCACGACAGTCAGTTTCCCGCCGCATCGAGCCACCAGCGATAGCGCATTCGCAGCGCCCTTTCGGTACTCGCCAACGCTGTCACGACGCCGATGCCGATTGTGACCCACAGAGGCATAGTGAACAGAGGCTTGATCGGACCGATCTGCTCTGCGATCGGCGGAATTCGCAGGACCGGCACGGCTATCTCCTGCAGCAGCAGCGCAACCCCGACCAGCAGCACCAGTGCTGAAACGACGCCCATGGCGCGACTGAGGCGGGGTCGATGCTCATCGAGCCGTGCCCGGCGACCCTCTGCGGATCGGTCGTTGGGCCGAAGCTGCTCCTCGGCCCCGTCGGCGGAGACGAAATGACAGCGCTTCAGCCCGAAATTGCTCGCGGCGACCTCGATATTGCCGCCCTCGACAGGGAAGACGGCGGGCACACGCGAGACCGCATATTGCCGATCATTGCGATAAAGAAAGACCTTGAGGTAGCCGTTCTCATCGGTTCTCCATTGGCGGACGTCGATCGCATAGCTGACGGGGCCACCTTCGGCGTCGACCCGCTCGAGGTGGAACAGCGAGCGCCCGAGAAGCTGCCACCACCGGAACGCCGGCAGAATCCTCCCGTCACCGGGTTCGATCCGCTCGATCGCCCGACGGCGCCTCCACTGTCGAAACATCTGGGTGCCCCCTCGGCACTCGGCATAGTACCAACACAGCGTGTTGGAATGGACACGAGTAGACTAACACGGTGTATTGGTCAGTGACAGAGGATCACGGAAGCACAAGAAGTGGAGACGACCGAAGCATGAGTGATACCGAACGCAAGGACACCCGAGAGCGCATCCTTGCCGCCGCGGCGGACATCATCGCCGAAGAGGGAGTGACGGCCAGGTTGAGCGTGCGGACGGTCGCTTCCCGGGTGGGCGTGAGCACTGGTTCACTGCGGCACCACTTCCCCACCCAGCAGCTGCTTCGGGATGAAGTCATGCGACGTATCTACGACTGGCATCTGCCGAGCGCAGACATCCACGACACTGCGGTTCCGCCCCGTGACCGCTTAGTCCAATGCCTCCGTCAGGTTCTGTCCATGACGGGGATCGGCGCCGAATCACGGGCAGCGATGACAACCGTCACCGAAAGCTTCATCTCGGCCGAACAGACCGACGACGTCCGTGAGACGTACTTGGCCATCCAGCGCGATGGACAGCGCCGTGTCGAAGTCTGGCTCCAGGTCCTCGCCGACGAAGGAGCCCTGACCGACGCCGGCAGCATCCCTCGGTCGGCGCGTTTCCTCAACACCATCCTCGACGGCCTCGCCCTCGAACGTGCTCTGCCGTCCGAGGACTCGCTGGCTCAGCTGGAGACCGAAACGCTCAATATAGCCGCTGACGCCGTCCTCGGGAGCTGACTACGACCGGGCAGCAGGTCCTACGCGGACGCCCCACGGTAGCTCCCGACCGACCACAGCACACCCTCGGGGTCTTGGATGGCGAAGTCGAGCGACCCGTAGTCCTGTTCGGTCAGTCCCATGACCTCGGTGGCACCGGCGGCGAGCGCACGCGCGTGGAGTTCGCGGACGTTGCCGGAGGCCAGATACACCGACCCCGAGGCGACTCCGGTCTTCGTCATGACCCCGCCGTCATCGCGGACGGACCCGAGCATCACTCCCCCGCCCTCTGGCCAGGCCAATTCGGCGTGATCGACGCGGTTCGGATCGTCGGCGTTCGTGTACTCGGCGATGATTTCGAAGCCGAGCGCCTCCTGCAGAAATGCGATCGCAGCTTTGGCATCGCGGTAGCGGAAGGTGGGCCAGACGTTGGCATGATTCTCGGACATGTTCACTCCTGAGTTCGTCGAAGATGGAACTCCATCGTCGCGGAGCACCTCCCTCCACGTCTTGGACAAATGGGAACAGTTCATCCCATCGCCGAGGCGACCCCCGCCGAATCTGTTCCAACCGTCCGTGACCGGGCCACGTCATCGGCGGCCAGCCACTGGCTCGGGCTGAGACCGACGAAATCCCGGAAGTCCCGGTTGAGGTGCGCTTGATCGGCATAACCGCAGCTCACAGCGATCTCCGCCAAACTGCCCCGACCGGCGGGGATGAGTCGCCGCGCTCGATCGAAGCGGACGATTCGTGCGGCATCCTTCGGCCCGATCCCGTATTCGGACCGGAACTGACTGCCCAGATGGCGTCGGCTCCATCCGACGTCGTCGGCGATGAGGGAGACGGGCAGACCGCCATGACTGTCAGTGATCCGATGCCAGGCGGCGGTCACCTCGGCGCGGGGACGATTCGCATCATCGATCGTGCGCATGAGCACGTCGTCGATGGCGGCGAAGCGGGCTGGCCATTCGGTCTCGAGGTTGACCCGCTCGTGCAGTTCCGCGGCCAGCGGCCGGGAGACCCGAGCGACGTCGACGCTGTGGTGGGCGAACTCGGCGGCGGGGATTCCGAAGAACGCGCGCGGAGCCGACGGATTGAAGTTGATCTGGATTCCGGACATCGTGCCCGGGTGAGCGATGAGCGTCGAGCGCAGGTGGAGGCCGGCGAGCAGCACATCGAAATGTTCGCGGCTGCCGGTGCCCGCGTCGACTTGGCACAGTGGTTCGTCGATCGAGACGATGAAGGTCAGCGTTCCCGAGGGTAGCCCGAGATGCGTCCCCGCGGGGACGCCCGAGATGTCATAGCCGGCGTAATCGCCCACGAACGGTCGCAGTCTCGGGTGAGGCCGGCGGGTGAGCTCGTCAGTGCGCGACGCGGACATGGCGCCAGTGTAGACCCGCAGGTGCAGGCAAAATAGATACACCTACATATGACCAGGCGGAGGAGACCAGCAAAGTCGCGTGGCCTCCTCCGCAGTGCTCAATCGGCATTGCTACTTAGAGGCCTTTTCCGACCTCAGGGTGCTTCCGGTGAAAATCGGTCACCTGCTGGAACGCATCGGCGATTCTCACCAGCTTCTTTTCGCTCAAAGCACCGCCGACTAATTGTCCAGCCACAGGAAGTCCTTCGGCCTCAGTAAAGCCGGTCGGGAACGTAATAGTCGGCATCTGACTCATTGTGAACGGAACGGTGTAGCGATGCACCTCAGCCAGCTGGTCGGCCCCCATCTTCATCATCTCTGCGGCCGGAGGCGCCTCATAGGGCAGCCCTGGGATCAGCATGGCGTCGACAGTGGAAAGCACATGCGCGACATTGCCTTTGAAATCGTCGCGCCTCCTAAGCACATCTTGATATTCAACTGCTGTGACGTTCCGCCCAATCTGGATCACCTCGGCGAGTGCGTCCCCGTACTGGTCGAGATGGGAGTCAAACCATCCGCCATGCGCACGAGCAGTCTGGACTCCGCAGACGGTAAACCAGTCTTCGTTGATCTCCTCGGGATCTGGAAAGCTGATTGGAACGATCAATGCACCTAATGCTTCGAAAGTGTCGATGGCAGACAGCAGGCTACGATGAACACTGGGAGACACGTCGGTGAGCGCCCATGAATAGTCGACGCCGATCCTCAGTCCACTCAGATCCCGGCTGGCATGGAGACCGAAGTCGTCCACGGGTGCTGATAACGAAGTCGGATCCTTTGGGTCGAATCCGGCGATAGCGTCCAGCATTAGTCCCGCATCACGTGCCGATCGTGCCATCGGTCCAACGTGGTCGAGGGTGGCCGCAAGTTCAAAGACGCCATAGCGGCTGCAGCGGCCCCAGGTGGGCTTCAGGCCCGTCACGCCATTTGCCGAAGATGGCATGCGGATCGACCCGCCAGTGTCTGACCCCAAAGTAGCAATGGCCAGTCCTCCTGCAGTTGAGGATCCGCTACCGCTCGAGGAGACCCCAACCCACCGGTCAAGCCCCCAGGGATTGCGTGGAGGTTCGAAAGGCAGCGTATGTTCGCCATACACACCCTCAGTGGTGTGAACACGACCGAGGATGACCGCGCCCGCTTCCCTAAGACGGTCCACCACGGTTGCAGTGACCGGCGCGGTGAGACCTTGCCGACTCGGCATCCCGATCTCGAATGGGCGTCCCGCGTCTCCGTAGATATCTTTGACAGCCACGGGCACTCCATGCAACGGCCCTCGCCATCTGCCGTCCACGTAGTCGCGATCCAACTGATCAGCTTCAGCTCGGGCAGAATCGGCATTGATCGATGAGTAAGCGCCGAGGATTGGGTCTACTTCGCTGATGCGGGTGAACATATGTTCAACAACTTCTCGCGAAGAGAGTTCGCGCCGAGCAATTCGGTTCGAGATCCCTTCGATAGTCTCGAAATGCAGCTGGTCAGTTGGCATTGGTTTCTCCTTCTAGAACCTGGTCACTACTGCGTGAGGTCTTCGGGGAATAGAATCTGCCCCTAGTCAGAGCGGTCAATAGAACGTGAATGATGGGTCCTGAAATCATTGCAATGAATGACGCGTAATAGATCGGGTAGAGGCCAGCGAGTCCACAGGCTCCTAGAGCCACAGCAATCGCCATTGCAATCATCCCGCAAGGATTCCAATCCCGGATGACACGCTCGTCGTACTCAATCTTTTCTGCAGGTGCCAGCTTGAGGCCCTTTCGGCAGATGAAATAGTCCGCCAGGAGTATGAAGATCCACGTATTGGTCATGATCCCGGTTACAGCCAAGAAGGTGTCGGTGTACTGAAGGACGTTGACCGGGTAGAGGACGATGCCAAGAGCCAGCAGACCGACCATCCACCAATTCCGCCGAATCGGCTTCTTCGCAAAAGCGTCCCAAGTGTTCGAGAACGCTAGGGAGCCAGAGTAAAGGTTCATGACGTTGATTCTGATCTGAGTGATGATAGCGAAAATCACGCCAAGTAGACCCATAATGAGGGCGAATACGAAACCTGGATCCGTCGAGTAGAGCACCGCGTCACCCTCGGTGATGCTCGGGTAGATGGTGAACGCAAGGAAGGAACCAAGCACCAGCACTACTGCGATCATGATCATTTCTCCGAACATGATCCCGGCAGTGCCTTTGTAGCCGATCTGCGGTCGCGAAAACCTTCCATAGTCGGTCGCAAGTAGGGCCTGGAAGACGATCTGTCCGTTCACAAGTGAGAAAGCCTGCCACATGACGGTCGGGTCATTGGGCGTCAGGGATTCCCACTGGCCGGGGCCGACCAGTGCGTGCCCCTGGGAGAGCATGAAAATGCCGGCAGCAAACAGAATCAGGAAGATTGGCATCCCAAATCTCTGAAGAATGTTCATGGAATGCATTCCTCGCCAAGCGAAGAACAACGCAGCAGCTCCGACTAAAGCAAATATTACGCTAGCGGTAACCGAGTTCTGCCCCACACCGAAGTATTGACTCAATGCATGAGAAACGATGCTTCCCTCAAAAATGAAGTAGAAGATGTAGTTAATTCCGTAGATGAACGAGGCTACGGCAGAACCTTTCGCTCCGAATCCGAGACCTCGAGTCAGAAGCACAAGGCTCAGACCTTCCCTGGACGCAATTCTCATGATCAGCGATCCGAGGACAGTCGATACGACCACCAGGTATCCGATCGGAATGAGCATCAGGGGCCAGCCAACCAGGAACCCGATTTGCCCACCGAGAGTAAACCAGAACATTGCAGTGACGTTTCCGGTCAATATCAGCAGGATTGCAAAGGCAGGCCACCTTTGCGATCGGGGAACCCTTTCCGTTGCGTAACTTTCCATCTGGTCATCCAGCGACGTTGCTGGACTCCTAAAGGCATCTTTGAGCGCCAATTGGACCTCTTTCATAGAAGGTACCTGTCAGCCTCACATCACCACATTCGCTTCACAAGAGAAATTGAAGAATTTCTCGCTGTCCAAGACTGCATTTTTACACACCAATTGTGCGGCGTATAACATTACCGGCGAGTAGATGGTCTTCGGAATTCTTCGCCAACAAGTGTCGCGAACATTTCGCGACGGGAGCGCAGTGATAGTCGGCGCAGATGGTTCGTCCCACCCTGTCAAGTCTGAAGTGCCGAACAGCTTGGCCGTTCAGGACCGCCGGACGATGCCCCAGATCGGGTCGGTGAAAGCCCGGTCGAGGTTAAGACCGAACTCCTCGCGGAGAACGCCGGCGAAGTCAGCGGCGTCGGTCACCGTCCGCTCGAGGCGTTCGAGCTCGTCACCGGGTCGCACGCTGCGCAGCTGGCGGCCCTCGAGCGACACCTTGCCGCCGTTGCCGAGCGTCCTGGCCACCACAGGTGCGCCGGTGAAGCGCGTGCCTGGCTTCGTCGCGGTGAACCAGTTCGACACCTCGAGGTCGGTCTGTTCTCGCGGGACGTCCGCGAAAGCATAGACAGTGCGGAAGGACTGGTCAGCATTGGTCCGGGACTGCAGCGCCCATTCGGCTTCCGCTCGCATTGGGGGCTCCAGCACGGTGTCAGCCGGAACCAGCCTGTGCTCTCCGTACTCGGTCACCCGCGGTGTCGACTCAGCATCGAGGGCGAGCGCAGCCTGCGGCGTCCCACCGCCGAACCCAGGATCGACGAGGAATCGTCGACCACCGAGATCGACGATCGTCGCCTGATGCGTCAGCCCTCCCGGCGCGGTCCTCCCATCGCCGAGGTGGACGCGAGCGAGGACCGGATGCGCACTCAGCCCGAGCTCTCGGAGCACGGCACGGATGAGCGTCGCGTGTTCGTGACAGTAGCCGCCGCGACCGGCGTCCAAGAACTTCGCCGTCAGAGAGCCGAGGTCAGTGGGAATGCCCCGCGACTCCCCTGCCGCGCGTGCAACGATGACGTCGAGGTTCTCGAAGCAGATCGACCGGACGTGGGCGGCCAGCAGCTCATCGATGAGGTCGATGATTTCGTCGGTCGTCCCGTGTGCCCGACGTCGCAGCACCTCCTCCGAACTGTCGAGTCCGAGTCGGTCGGCGTACCGGGCTACGAGCATTGACGATGCCATGACGAGTCCTTCCGTTCTGGGCGCAAGTTCACGCCCACAGCTGAGGTCGGAGTCCGTGGGCTCCTCGATAGTTCGGCGAGGTCGGCTCGGTCCAATCGCCGAGGAGGTCCTCGGCGAGTCGATAGACCGTGACCTTCAAAGGGTTGCAGTTCTCCACCGGGTCTGCGGCACCGTCCCCGAACATCGGTGCGGAGAGATCTCCGCCGGGGCAGGTGGACAGGGCCGCAAGCAGGTCCTGCTCGGCGAAGAACTCGAAGTGGTCGCCTTGTCGTGCAGGACAGGTCTTCATGAAGTATTCGTCGTTGTCGTTCAGCCCTGTGCATTGGAAGACGTTGAGCACATCGTGGACGTCGAATTCGGTGAGGCCGTGCGGCAGGATCGCACGGACGAGGTTCGAATGGCAGTGGTAGTCGAAGTCCACGCCGCTCAACATCTGCGAGACGTATGGGTCGCATCGCGTGCCCAAGGTGTCGTGCACCCGACCGCCTTCCGGATCGGTGCCGTAATCGGACAGTGTGTCTCCGACGACGGTGGCCATCGGCCGCAGAAACGGCAGAGTCGACCACAGGCGGTCGAAGGTGGAGACGTGGGCGGCCTGCAGCTGCCTGGTCCGTGCCGCCCAGAACCGTTCCCTGGGGTCGTGGCGATTCCACAGGTTGAGGTCGCCGACCTGCGGACCGTCGACTGTGGAGATGCGGCAGACATGGCCGGCGGGGATGTCCCACGCCCGCCCGGAACGGATGGGAATGGTGAACTCGTCGACGATGTCCCAGGATTGGGTGTCTTCACCGATCCGTGAGTAGAAGTCTCTGTCGACCTCGAGCGCGGGGCCCTGATAAGCGGCCTCTTGCAGACGGCTCTGAGTCATTGGACGTATCCTCCTCCGTAGCTGTGTTGCCTGCAACGATGCCAGCTTCTGCACGTCTGCCCAAGGGGTCGCAAGTCAGGTCTATGCTGAAGAGCAGGAATGGACGCAGTCGATTGGGCCGCGCCGTCGGATGAACCGAACCGCGTGGGCCGAGCAGTGGGAGGTCGAAATGGCTGGCGAGAAGATCGACGTCGAGATGCAGGACACGGGCGAGTTCCTGGCCCGAATCCACACGGCGACGGGAACCGACGAGATCGTTCTGATGTTCGACGATGCCGAAGAGGTCTCGGACGGAGTCTTGGGCAATGACGAAGCCTCGGTCCGCGCGACCGTGGAATTCCTCCTCACCCATCAGCCCTCAGGGGATCTGCCGGACAGGATCGACCTCGTCGACATCGCCGCCGCCTACGACGGCGCCATTGAGTCCATCAGCAGATTGCGGAAGTAGAACTACTGGGGCTCAACGCTTCAGACATCGACTCTCTTTTCAGCACTCTTCTTCCCGGTCATCCGCTTCCACGGCAGCACCGACACAAGAGCCAACGCCGCGATGATGAGGAACACCATGGCCAGCGGGTCAGTGATGATCGCCCAGAAGTCTCCACCGGTCAGACCCAGAGCCTGTTGCAGGTTGCGCTCGAGCATCTCGCCCAGCACGAGACCGATGACCAGGAGTGCCGGCGCCATTCCGACCAGCCTCATCACATACCCGAGCACGCCGAATGCCAAAGCGATGTACACGTCAGTTACAGAGTTGTGGATGCTGTAGCAGGAGATGAGCGCCAGGATGAGAATGACCGGGGCCATGAACGGCATCGGAATCGCCAGGATCTTCGCGAGCAGTGGGGACGCACCGATGTTGATGACGACGCCGAGGATAGCGCTGAATAGCAACGCCCCGATGATCGTCCACCCGAGCTCTGGGTTCGCATCGAAGAAACCGGGGCCGGGGTTGAGCCCGTACATCATCAGATAGGCGAGCAGCACTGCTGTCGTGCCTGATCCCGGGATGCCCAAGGTCAGCAGAGGCACCATCGAACCCGACACCGCAGCGTTGTTCGCGGACTCCGGGGCGACCAGTCCGCGAACGGCGCCCTTGCCCATACCTGCAGATGCCGGAGCGAGTCGCTTCTCCAACCCATATGAGAAGAAGGCAGCGATCGTTGTTCCTGCGCCCGGAAGCACACCGGCGACGAATCCGATGACCGATCCTCGCAGGCTGGGAAAAGTCGCCTGTTTGAGGTCAGATTTCGTCGGAAGAAAACGCCCCGACAGCTTCGACATCACCTGGGAGTCCTTGCCCATCGTCGTGCTTGCCAAGATCTCACCGACGCCGAAGACACCGATGATGGCGACGATTGAGTCGATCCCCTCCAAGAGGGTGAAGCTGCCGAAAGTGAAGCGAGGAAGCCCCGACTGAAGTTCGATGCCGACGGTCGAAACAGCCACCCCGATGGCGACTGCTGTCAGTCCCAGCATCGGTGCCGAACCGACGAGGGTGGCGCTGAGCACCAGCGCCATGACGACGACTGCGAAATAGGCGCCGGGGCCGAAAGCCAACCCGAGTTCCGACATCGGCCCCGCGATGAAGGCGAGTCCCAGGAACGCAAGCACACTGCCGACGAATGATGCGATGGCAGAGATGGAAAGTGCGGTGGCCGCTTTGCCTTTCAGTGCCATCGGGTGCCCGTCAAGTGTGGTCATGATGGCGCCGGGATCGCCTGGGATGTTCAGCAGGATCGCGGAGATCCTGCCGCCGTACTCTGCACCGAGATACAAGGAAACCATGAGTGGAAGAGATATCTCTGCCGGAACCGTGATCGCGACCGGAAGCAGCAGTGCAATGGCAGTCGACGGACCGATGCCGGGCAGGAGACCGGCGATAGTTCCGAGCACCACGCCGCCCAGGATGACCAACAGCAGAACCGGTGACGCCGCGATACCGCCGAGAGACGAGAGGAGATCGTTGATAGTGCTCACAGCTGCAGACCTCCGAAGACCAGGTACTCCAGCCAGCCCACAGGCAGAAGCACGTTGAGCCAGACATCGAACACGAGGAAGAGAACCATCGCAATCACAATGTTGATGACGAAGAGTCCAACGGCTCGTCCCACGCTGAGGCGAATTCCGAACACCGTCATCGAGACCAACATCGAGAAGATGGCTGAGGCTTCGACGAAGCCGATGAGGAAGATCGAGGCCGCATACAGTCCGAAGAGGAAGACACACCAGATGACGCGCAGAAACTCCTGCCCCTCGACCGGCCTGACGTCGACGCTTCCACGCAGTATCGCGATGATGCCGAGAGCGGTTGCGCAGAACAGGACGATTCCAACGACCAGGGGGAACGTCTTCGGACCGATTCCATCTTCTCCGGCTGCATCCGGCAGAAGAAAGGCATTGATGAGGTAGAAGATCGCGAGGAAGCCGAGCACAATGCTCGAAACCATCGCCGAGGTGGTCCGACTTCCAGATTCGTGGTGTCGTTCGTCGGCCGGTCGAGTTGCAGCAGAGTCTGTCTCCGCGCTCATTTCACCAACCCCACTTTCTCCAGCACTTCGGTCGATTCTTCTTGTTCGGGGCGAATCACTGTGTCGAGCCATTCGTCACCGGCGACGTATTCGGGGTTGATCCCAAGTGCCTCTGCCTGCTTTTCGAACTCATCAGTCTCCACGGCTTTCTTCAATGATTCACGCCACCAGTCGACCGAATCCTCAGGCATATCCTTCGGACCGAATACTCCCCTCCAGTGGTTGATCGTGATGTCCATTCCGAGGTCGTGCCATGTCGGAACACCTGGTGCCGAATCGACAGGTTCAGGAGCCGAGACTGCGATGACTTCGACGTCACCGCTGTCGACGAGCTCCATCGCTTCCGACATTCCCGTCGACGCCACATCGATACGCCCGCCCAGCAGTTCGTTGTTGAGATCGCCACCATCGGAAAACGCGACAAGATTGATCTTGGACAGGTCGTCGACTCCGTATTCGCTGGCAGGACGAAGCACGTTGAGCTGGTCGTCGCTGGGAACGGTGCCGATTCCGAAGTTGACCGAACCCGCATCCTTCTTGATGCCATCGAGCACTGTCTTTGCGGAGTCGTACTTCGACCCGGATTTCACGATCCACACTTCATAGTCGGTTGTCAGCTGAGCCAGTGGAGTGAAGTCGTCCAGGGACATGTCGGTGGTTCCTGTGACGTTGGAGAGGAAGATTCGGTTGGACTCAAAGACGACCGAGGTTCCGTCATTCTCTCGTTGGAGGACGGCAGCACGAGCCGGATTGCCTCCGCCGCCGCCCATGTTCTCGATCGACATGAAGGTGTCGATGCCAGCGGCTTCGAAACCATCGTTCGTGATGCGGGTCGTCAGATCGAGGCCACCGCCAGGGGAACCTGCAGCGATCGCGGTGACCCGCGGCGGAGGGAAGCCATCGTTTCTGTGAATGTCAGGCATACATGCCGTCGTGGACGCAGCGAGCGAAAGGCCCGCAGACACTGCAGCGATACGCAGAAGAGTGCGTCTCAGGGAGGATTTTCTCGCCATTGGGAATCCGAAGTGGAGCATGACCGGCACGTTACCCGCCGGCGCCCTCAAACCTCAATGAATCCTGCGAGAATGAGACGAGAACCCTGGACACCTCCTCTTGTGTTCCCATCTGGCGGGCAGACAGCGAAGGGCGGGGCCGACATGGTCTGTCAGCCCCGCCCTCAACTGTTCAGTTCTGTTGAGACCTCAGTCCAGGAGGTCGTGACGCACGATCGACTGTTCGCGATCGGGGCCGACGCCGATGACCGACATCCGGCAGCCCGAGCGCTCCTCGAGTGCGAGCACATACTTCTGCGCGTTCTCCGGCAGATCGTCGAAGGTCCGAGCCTTCGTGATGTCCTCGGTCCAACCGTCGAAGTACTCGAAGATCGGCTTCGCATGGTGGAACTCGGTCTGCGACACCGGCATTTCGTCATGACGCTCGCCATCGACTTCGTAGGCCACACAGACGGGGATCCGGTCGATGCCGGTAAGCACGTCGAGCTTCGTCAGCACATAGTCGGTGAAGCCGTTGGTGCGAGCGGCGTAGCGGGCGATGACAGCGTCGTACCAGCCGCAGCGGCGCGGACGGCCGGTATTGACACCGAATTCTCCACCGGCCTTCTGCAGGTATTCGCCCATCTCGTCGAACAGTTCGGTCGGGAATGGTCCGGCGCCCACACGAGTGGTGTACGCCTTGACGATGCCGACGACGCGGTTGATTCGGGTCGGGCCGATGCCGGTGCCCACGCAGGATCCGCCGGCAGTCGGGTTCGACGAGGTGACGAACGGGTACGTGCCGTGGTCGACGTCGAGCATGGTCGCCTGACCACCCTCCATGACGACGACCTCGCCACGGTCGAGCGCCTCGTTGAGCATGAGCTCGGTCTCGGCGACGTAGGGGCGCAGGCGTTCGATGAAGGGTTCGAAGTATTCGACGATCTCTTCGACCGACACCGCCCGACGGTTGTAGACCTTGACGAGCAGTTCGTTCTTCTGCCGCAGCGATCCTTCGATCTTCTGACGCAGGATGGACTCGTCGAAGACGTCCTGGACGCGGATGCCCAAGCGCCCGATCTTGTCCATGTAGGCCGGTCCGATGCCGCGGCCGGTGGTGCCGATGGCCCGCTTGCCGAGGAATCGCTCGGTCACCTTGTCCAGCGTCTGGTGGTACGGAGCCACGAGGTGGGCATTCGCCGAGATCCGCAGCTTCGACGTGTCCGCGCCACGGGATTCGAGGGCGTCGATCTCCTCGAAGAGCGCCTCGAGGTTGACGACGACGCCGTTGCCGATGACAGGGGTGACATTCGGTGAGAGGATGCCCGCCGGCAGAAGCTTGAGTTCGTACTTCTCCCCTCCGACGACAACCGTGTGGCCGGCGTTGTTCCCACCATTGGGCTTGACCACGTAGTCGACGCTGGTGCCGAGGATATCGGTGGTCTTACCTTTACCTTCGTCGCCCCACTGAGCGCCGACGACAACGATTGCTGGCATGAGAGTGCTTCACCTCGAAGTGAAAAGGGGATGTCATTACTCCCCAAGTCTACTGGGTCACACCGACACAGCCGCCATCGGGAGCATTCCCTCACCGAGGCGGCCGCGGACAGGAGACCCGAAGCTCCCACCCGCGGCCGCACCGAGACCGGCCCCCCGGTCTCACTCCATGCTCATCCCCTTGGCCGGGGCGATCCGCGACATCGACCTCGCCGGTATCGCCGAGGCGAGAACGGCGGCGAGCACTGCGGCGACGCCGATCAGTCCGACCTGCGCCCACGGCACGGACAGCACCGGATTCGCCGAGGCAGGCATGATCGATGCCGTTCCGACCCAGCCGAAGAACGTCCCGACCCCGGCTCCGACGATGAGTGCGATGACCGTCATGAGCAGCGATTCGATCGTGATCATCCGCGACATCGCAGCTCGGGTGAATCCCAGCGCCCGCAGCAGGGCACCCTCTCGGCGTCGTTCGATGACCGAGAGCGTGAGTGTGTTGCTCACTCCGATCACGGCGATGACCACCGCGGCCGCCAGCAGTCCGAGCACCACGCTCAGAGCGACCTGGAATATCGAGGCGAAATCCGCCCGATACTGTGCCGCAGTCGCATCGGCTGAGGCACCGACGGCGTCGAGTTCGGAGGTCAGGGCCTCGATCTGCGAGCTCGATGCGTCATCGGCGATCTTCGCCCACGTCTGTTCGGTAGCCGTGTCGCCGGCTGCACTGCCGCCAGGCCCTTCGAGGGTCTTCGCGTCGGCACCGCTGACCAGGGCCGTCCCCGCGGGGACGTCGTAGGAGGTCTCGATCGTCAGATCGAGATTCTGATCGCCGAGGCGGACGGTCGCGCTCTGACCGTCGACATCAGAATCCTCCTCGTCGAGTCCCACCGTCGTCGGGTCGAGGAGGATCGTGCCCTCATCGACGTCGTACCCCTCACTGCGCAGGACCGGGGAGTCGGCGGCCGCCTCGGCGCTGGTGATCGCCACATCACCGGAGCCGTCGGTCCCGTCGACGCTCACCGAGGCGATGGGCGCCGGAACGTTCTCGCGTTCCTCGACGATCGGCGAATCATCGAGCACGGAGGCGATCTTCGCGTCGTCGGCACCGTCCTGCCCTGCCGTGGAGACCACGAGGTCGACCGGGGTGTCCTCGGCGGTGGCGAGTTCGAGGGTTCGCTGCAGGCTCGAGGAACCGACGACCACGGCTGTGACGAGGGTGATTCCGATGAGAAGGGCACCTGTTGTCGAGGCGGTGCGTCCTCCCGCTGTGCTCGCCGACCGTCCGGCCAGCTTCACCGCCGGCGAGCGCCGGGTGAGGAGGCCGACTGCGGCGGCGAACAGCGCCACCAATGGCGGCACGAAGACCTTCGCACCGACGAGGAGAGCGACGAAGAGCGCGAAGCAGCCGACGATGCCGAACAGCACGGACTGGCTCGTGGTCCCGAGCAGGCACAGCGCGATTCCGCCGATGCCGAGCACAAGCGACAGGCTCAGTCGCACCCACCGGATGCGCGGGGCAGCCGCAGGCACATCGACCGGGCGCAGTGCTTCGATCGGGGACACCCTGGAGGCGCGGATCGCGGGGATCAGCCCTGCCGCGAGGGTGACGAGGATACCGACGACGGGCCCGACGACGAACGCCGGGACGGACGGCGACATCTGGGCGAATTCCGGCATCCAGAACGCTCGGACCACGGTTGAGAGTCCCCATCCGATGAGGAGGCCGAGTCCGACGCCCAGCACGGAGCCGACGATCCCGAGGCTGAGGCTCTCCACCACCGCGGCACCGCGCACCTGCCTGCGTGAGGCACCGATTGCGCGGAAGAGCGCGAGCACGCGGGTGCGGGAGGCGACGAGGACGTTGAACGTATTCGAGATGACGAGTGCCGCGACTCCCGCGGCCAGCAGGCCGAAGGCGATGCCGATGGTCGAGAGCATGTCGGAGGTCTTCGACAGCGACTCGATCTGCTCCTCGACGACCTGGTCGACGGTCCGGACCGACACGTCGGCGCCGGAGTCGGCAAGAGCGGATTCGACCGCCTCGGCGAGCCCTGCGCGATCGCTCCCATCGTCGGCGACGACGCGGATGGAGTCGGGCACGAGCTCGCCCGGAGCCGTGGCCAGCCCGTCGTCGGTGAGGTAGAGGTTCATCCCCGCCGAGGAGGAGCCGGGCATGATGCCCGAGACGGTGTAGCTCGGGCCGTCGGCGGCGGAATGTCCCGGCCCGTCGAATTCGCCGAGAGTGATGGTGTCACCGACGCCGACCCCAAGGGTCTTCGCATCGGCTTCGCGGAGCATGAGTTCATCATCCGAGTCCGGGACGGAGCCGTCCACGGTGTCGACCTGTCCCTGTGGGAGGTTCGTGGCCGACCCCGTCACCGAGGTGGTTCCGGCCTCAACGGCGACGAAGGCGGACTGGGTGAGCTGGGCGGATTGGACCCCGTCGACCTCGGCCGCGGTCTGGCGCATGGATTCGGTGAGCGGGGACGCCTCATCGGCTGCGGCCGGATCGTCGGGTTCGTCCGCGGTGATCGCGACGTCGGCGCCGGCCCATTCGGCTTGGACCTGGTTGCGCAGGGTGTCGCCGAAGGCCTGGGAGAACAGGAGCGCCGCGACGATGAAGGCCACTGACACGGCGATCGCGATCATCGCCGCACTCAGACGCCCGGAGGCGCTACGGAGGTTGGACCAGGCGATGCGGATCATCGGGCACCTCCGCCCGTCGGCGCGGTTGCGGTTGCCGACCCGGGCCCGGCCGAACCGCCGGCAGATGCAGCTCCCGAAGCCGCCGAGCTTGCCGTGACATTCATCAGGGCGGTGGCCACGGATTCCGGGTCCGGTTGGGCGAGCTCACCGGCCAGTCGTCCGTCGGCGAGCAGGACGACGCGGTCGGCGCGGGCTGCGGCTCGGGGATCGTGGGTGACCATGACGACGGTCTGACCGAGTTCATCGACCGAGGCGCGCAGGATGTTCAGGACCTCTTCACCGGAGTTCGAGTCGAGGTTGCCGGTGGGCTCGTCGGCGACGAGCACATCGGGCTGGGCGACGAGTGCGCGGGCAACGGCGACTCTCTGCTGCTGTCCGCCGGAGAGCTCGTGGGGCCGGTGGCCCAGGCGCTCGCGCAGACCGAGCAGGTCGACCATGCGATCGAAGATGCGGCGATCGGTCTTCTGACCCGACAGCTGCGAGGGCAGCAGGATGTTCTCTTCGGCGCTCATCGCGGGCACGAGGTTGAAGGACTGGAAGACGAAGCCGATGCGGTCGCGGCGCAGCGCCGTGAGCTTGCGGTCGTTCAGCCGTGAGATCGCCGTGCGTCCGATGAAGACCTCTCCCGAGTCCGGGGTGTCGAGGCCGGCGAGCATGTTGAGCAGCGTCGATTTGCCTGAGCCGGACGGCCCCATGATGGCGGTGAAGCGTTCGGCTTCGATGTCGAGGCTGAGGTCGTCGAGCGGCCTGACCTGCGCGTCCCCTTTTCCGTAGGTCTTGCGCAGTCCGATGGCTTGGATGGCCAGCCTCGGCGCGGGGCTCGAACCCTGGCCCCGAGTCGACCCTTGCGCGGGGGTCGGGGATGAGGTCGGGGAAGGATGGGCATCGGTGTATGTCGCTGATGTGTTCATGCCTCCAGCTTCGTCGCCGGGCCCACCTTCCCACATCGGACCTGAGGATGGTCTTCGCCGCAGAGCGCCGAGGCGGCCGTGGCCCGACCGTCATACCTGAGGATGATCTCGGATTCCCTTGAGCGACCCTGCTCGCCGACGATGAACCGGACTCGAACGGTCGACCCCCGGGCGCGTGCGAGGTGCTTCCGGCTCAGTGACCGGGCCCGACGAGACCGGCTTCGTAGGCGAACACGACGGCCTGCACACGATCACGAGCCTCGAGCTTCATGAGGATCCGACCGACGTGGGTCTTCACGGTCGGCTGGGCGAGAAAGAGCCGTTCGCCGATCTCGGTGTTGCTCAGACCGGTGGCGATGAGAACGAGGACCTCGGTCTCGCGCTGGGTCAGTGACTCCAACCGACGCATATCGGCCGCATCGAGACGGCTCGCACCGGCCCGCCCGGACGCATCCGCGCCATCGTTGCTCTGCATCCCCTGTTCGCTCAGTGCAGAGGCGCTGACCTCGGATGATGCAGGCTCACCGTCGCCGGGTGGGGTGGGCGCAAAGCCCCCGGCCGATGTCGCATCGGTTCCCGAGGCCGCCGATCTCGGGTCCGAATGGGGCGGATCCCCCGCGCCGAGGTGGGGCAGGAGCCGTGTCTCGAGCAGTCGTTTGGTGGTGGTGGGAGCGATGACGGCGCCACCGTCGACGATCGTGCGGATCGACTCGAGGAGCACCTCGGGCAGGGTGTCTTTGAGAAGGAAGCCTGACGCACCGGCGCGCAGCGCGCGCAGGGCGTAGTCGTCATCGTCGAAGGTGGTCAGCACGATGATCTTCGGGGGACGGATCGTCCCCTCGTCGGCGAGAGCAAGGATCCGCTGGGTCGCTTCGATACCGTCGATACGCGGCATCCGAACGTCCATGAGCACGACATCGGGTTCGTCCTGCCTGACGATGTCGAGACCTGCCGCACCGTCGCCGGCCTGTCCGACGACGGTGAGGTCCGGTTGGGAGTCGATGACCATGGCGAAGCCCGCCCTCACGAGGGCCTGATCATCGACGAGCACGATGCGAAGCGGTCCGCTCTCCCGAGCATCAGTCCGACCGTGCACGGTCGCCTCGCCATCGGCGCTCATCGGCTGCTCTCCTCGACTTCGGCGGACTGACTCTCTCCCGCCTCGGCGGTCTGTCCTGTTGCGGCGATCTGCCGGGGTCCGGCAGACCCATTCTCCCCATGATCGGACGAATCATGAGGGCCGGCGCCCGGGGTGAGCCCGGAATCGGATTCGGGACTGGGCACGGGAGCGGACAGCGGCAACCTGGCCTCAACGAGGAATCCCGTCGTTGTTCCGAAAGCGCTTCCCATGACCGCACCGGAAGAGAACCCGAGCTTCGCATCTGTGTGCCCTTCGGACCGGTCCTTCACTCCGGTCGAACGGATCGGCCGGGCCATGAGCGTGCCGCCGTAGAGCGCGGCGCGTTCCTGCATGCCGACGATGCCGTAGCCACGGCCGTGGGTCGCAGCCCGAGCCGGGTCGTCGGCTCCGTGGCCGTCCGTCTCTCCGCTCCCTCGCCCTGTCGTGTGTCCGGTTCCGTTGTCGCTGATGCGGGCGACGAGCTCCGCGTCCTCAGCCAGCAGCTCGACATGTGCCCGAGCACCGTCCCCGGCATGCTTGAGCACATTAGTCAGCGCTTCCTGAACGATGCGGTAGACGGCGAGCGACGCTCCTTCGGCCAAGCGGCCGCGGTCGACCTCATCCAGTTCGGTCACCGAGACCGGAAGCCCCGCCGATCGCACATCGGCGATGAGGGAGGCGATGTCCGCGACGCCGGGCAGCGGCGACGAAGAGCGCTCATCGTCCTCCTCGGCGCGGAGGAAGCCGAGCAGCGACCGCGTCTGTGCCAAGGCTTCCCGTCCGGTCTGTGCGATGGTCTCAAGGGCTCCGACCGCGACGGCCGGATCGGTCTTCGCCGCATAGCGACCTCCGTCGGCCTGAGCGATGACGACGGACAGGGAATGAGCGATGACATCATGCATTTCGCGGGCGATGCGCATGCGTTCGGCATCGGCGGCCAGCCGGGTCTCGGATTCGCGTTCGCGTTCCAGCAGGCGGTTGCGCTCGCGGATGCCCTCGATCTCGCGGCGGCGACGGAATCCGACTCCGCCCAACAGCCAGGCGGTGAGCACGATCGACGCACACAGTGCCACGACGACGACCAGCAGCACGTACTCACCGAATGTCAAGGGTCGCGGGTTCACCCCGATCGTCGCCTGCAGGGAGACGAGGTAGAGCCACCCGCCCAGGAAGAGTGCGCCGAGGAGGCCCAGGACGAGCACGGTGCGACCGTGATTGCGTGTCCCCCACGCCGTCGTCGAATACACGGTGATCGGAACGGCGACGATGCCGAAGGTCGGTCCCATCATCGTGAGCACGGTCAGCAGGCAGCCGACGGCGATGAGCGAGGAGCTCAGCAGCGGGGCAGTGCGCCGCAGCCCCAGCGGCAGCGTCTGGAGCAGAACGATGCCGACCTGCACAGCCACGGGCACCAGGGCGATCTCGCTCCGCTCGGCCTGAGAGGAGGTGAAGACGACGGTCAGATAGGTGATCGGCAGAGTCCAGAGCAGCGAGTCGACGATCCAAGGATGAGCGGTGAGGGTGCGACGGATGCGGTCGACGCGGTCGGGGGTGCGCTGCTGCGGCTCCGGGCGGTGGCCCTCGGTCCGGATCGATCGATTGCTCATGTCGGCCATGGTAGTTCCGCGCCGCCGGGGCTGACATCATACTCAGGGCTGATCCGCGCAGACGATGTCGGCCGCGGCGCTCGCCCACAGGACCGTACTCACTCGGGAGCATCAGATCGCCGAGGCGGCCCCGCCGTCACGCACCGCCCGCCGACCCGCCGAGGAGGCCCTTCCCTAGCGCGCGATCCCGGACCAGCCGCCGCGTCTCCCCCGTTCAGCGAGGATCTGCTCGCGCAGGATGTCCGCGTGCCCGCAATGTTGGGCGAGCTCCCGCAGAACGTGGAGGAGCACCCATCGCAGCGGCATCGGTCCGGCCCGATGGCCGGTGAGCACGGTGTCGAGATCCATTCCCTCAATCGCCGAATGCGAGCGCTCCACGGCGGCCTGGTAGTCAGCCGAGACGCTGGCGATCGTGTCCGAGGAGTCGAGGAGGAAGGAGTCTTTTGAGTCGTGAGGCAGCCCGTAGTCGACCCGGCTCCGGCCGGTGACTGCTTCACCGAACCAGACTGTTTCGACGAACACCGCATGTTTGAGCAGAGACAGCAGGCGGGTTCTGCTCGGTACCAGGGATCGCCTCGCTTCGTCTTCGCTCAGGTCGTCGAGGGTCCCGAGCAGATGCTGTCGGTGTTCGTCGATGAACGCTGTGAACTGTGCGGCCAGGTCGGCCTCTCGCATGGCGAAAGTGCTGTTGGCGTCGACTCCGTTGCCTGTCATGTCCCCACTGTAGAGCCGCCTCGGCGAGGGAGGACCGACCTGATCGACGACTCGCCCGAAATCGCAGGGGATCAGCATCCTTGTCCGCCACGTCCCCCACCCCTATGCTGAAGTGACCCACGTACACCGTCGTTCGGGCAGGAGCCTTGGCATTGTCGCCGGAGCCGTCGACTTCAGGGCATCACCGCTCAGAGGAGGTCGCTCATGTCCACCACGTCAATGCATCCGGCCACGAGTGCTTCGCAGAACCAGCCCGAGAACCAATCGCAGTCCCCCGCGCTGCCCTACGCCCGCCGCCGCGATCAGCTCGTCGGATCCGTCATCGATGCCTCCACCACGGTGCTCGCCCAATATCACCATGACATCGTCAAGTTCGGCATGGGTGCGCCGGCACCGGACATGCTCCCGGCCGCGGACTTCGCCCGCATCGCCTCGGACGTCTTCTCCCCGGAGAACTTCACCTACGGGGAGACGAAGGGCGAGCCCATCCTCATCGAAGCCCTCCACGACTACCTCGCCGCCACCGAACAGATCCCGCCCGAACAGCAGGGGAACCGCGACCGTCTCCTCATCACCTCCGGCGGCATGCAGGGACTCGATCTCGGGTTCAAACTCTTCGTCACCCCCGGTGACCTCGTCGCCTGTGAGTCGCCGACCTATACGAACGGTTCGGCGACGGCCATGAGCTATGAGGCGGAGATCCTCGAGATCCCCGTCGACGAAGAAGGCATGCAGATCGACGTCCTCGAGGAGCGCACACAGCGCACCGGGCGCGCCCCGAAGGTCATCTACACCGTCCCGACCTTCCAGAACCCCGCTGGCGTGACCATGTCGCTGCCGCGTCGCGAGCGCCTCCTCGAGTTCGCCCACCGCCACCGGTCGGTCATCATCGAGGACAACCCGTACGGAATGCTGCGCTTCGAAGGTCAGTCCCTGCCCGCGCTGAGCGACCTCAGCCCGAACGATCCCCTCATCTTCGGGGTGCGCACGTTCTCGAAATTCGTCGCCCCGGGTCTGCGAGTCGGCTGGATCGACGTCGATCCCGAGGTCCGCGAGCTCGCCGTCAACGCCAAACAGACGATGGACTCCTGCGCCCCCGTCCCCAACCAGCACCTCATCGCCCGGTGGCTGGCCGAAGGCGGCGCCGACTCCCACGTCGAGGTCTTGCGCAAGGCCTACCGCGAGCGGAAGATTGCGATGTCGGAAGGGTTGGAGAGACTCTTCCCCGGAGAGATCCGAGCCACCGATCCCGACGGCGGATTCTTCCTGTGGGTGACCTTCGAGGACGAATCCATCAACACCGAAGACCTCATGACCACCGCACTCGAGGAAGGTGTGGCCTACATTCCCGGTCCTGCGTTCTCACCGGCCGGGAACTTCTCGAACGCGTTGCGCCTGTGCTTCGCCTCGGCCGCCCCCGACCGCATCGACGACGGCCTGCAGCGCCTCCGCCGTGCCGTCGACCGCTACCGCGCAGAGCGCTGATCACCAGGACGACACCTTCGCCGAGGCGGCTCCGACCTCGCCCGACCACGACGTCCGAGCGCTCCCGAACCGACGACCCCGCCTCGGCCGAACAGGCGGGCGCGGCCGCCTGTTCGGCGACCGTTTTCAGACCTCGCCGAGGCGGCCGATCCATTGGATGAGGAGCTGAGTCTCCGTTTCGCCCAGGATGTCCGGATTCGCCGCAGCACGTTCGATGACAGCATTACCCAGACGACCGTCGCCCGGTTCGCTCTGTCCGGTTCCGGTGATGGCGGCGAGGACGCCTTCACGGACGCCTGCCGAAAGTTCGGGATCGTTTTTGCCTTGAATGATCAGTCGCAGGGTGACGCCGATATTCGTGGCGAGCACATGAGCGGCCGCCTGCTCGTGGCCGACGACGAGCCGTCCGTCCTGTTCCGCTTTGAGCGTCAGACCGCGCAGAATCTCGCTCGGCTTCGACTGCGCCTCGGGTGAATAGCCGGGTCTGACCTTGCCGTACATGAGGGTGTAGAAACCCGGATTCTCCAGGCCGAAGGCGACGTGAGCATCCCAGCCCAGACGCAGATCCTGAATCGGGTCGCCACTGGATTCGGTCGAGGATTTGGCCGACAGATACATGTCGAAGCCACGCTCCACGACGGCCTCGACCAGTCCCTGCTTGTTGCCGAAGAAATGGTACAGAGTGGGCATCTTGACCCCCGCCGCGTCGCAGACCGCGCGCAGAGAGAAGTCCTCTCCGGGCGTCGCGGCAATGAGGTCGGCGGCCGCTTCGAGCAGGCGGGTCCGTGTATCCGTTCCCTCAACTTCTGTCATATCGCTATATTATAGTGTACCATCGATATATTCCGATGTAACAACGATACGGAGGTTGAGACCATGACTGAACAGACTCTGCAAGGCAAGACCATCCTCATCGCAGGAGGCGGGAAGAACCTCGGCGGACTCATCGCTCGACAGGCCGCCGCAGCCGGAGCCGATATCGCCGTCCACTACAACTCGGAATCAACGCGCCCGGAGGCCGAAGAGACACTCGCTGCCGTCGAGGCCAGCGGATCGAAGGGCGTTCTGCTCACCGGAGATCTCACCAAGCCCGCCAACGTCGAGAGGCTCTTCGACGATGCCGTCTCCGCGCTGGGGCCCATCGATATCGCGGTGAACACGACTGGCAAGGTTCTGCGCAAGCCCATTGCGGAGACCACCGAAGACGAGTACGACGCGATGTTCGACATCAACGCGAAGGCCGCGTACTTCTTCATCAAGGAAGCAGGCAAACACCTTGCCGACAATGGGAAGATCGTCACCATCGTCACCGCCCTGCTCGCCGCGTTCACCGACGGCTACTCGACCTACGCCGGCGGCAAGAGTCCGGTCGAGCACTTCACCCGAGCCGCGGCGAAGGAGTATGCCGACCGCGGCATCTCCGTCACCGCCATCGCGCCCGGGCCCATGGACACTCCCTTCTTCTACGGTCAGGAGACCCCGGAACGAGTGGAGTTCCACAAATCGCAGGGCATGGGCAACCGTCTGACCCGAATCGAAGACATCGCACCGATCGTGCGATTCCTCGCCACGGAAGGCAGCTGGATCACCGGCCAGACGATCTTCGCCAACGGCGGCTACACCACTCGCTGAGGCGGACACGACACTTCCGTCCCCTGAGCACCCATCCAACAACCATCTCTCGAAACCACAGGAGCACACATGTCAGATCTGCAGATTCCCGAACCCGTCGCCGGCTTCATCGACACCGTCAACGCTCACGATGACCAGGGTTTCCTCGACGCATTCACCTCTGACGGAGTCGTGGATGACTGGGGCCGAGAGTTCCAGGGCCGAGAGGCCATCAAGGCGTGGAGCGACAAGGAGTTCATCGGCGCAACCGGCATCCTCACGCCAGAGGAGGTCACCGTCGACGGAAACGACGTCACCATCGTCGGGGATTGGCGCTCCACGCACGCCAACGGTCGGTCATCATTCGCCTTCATCATCGACGGCGACAAACTGAGCCGGATGACGATCCGCGAAGGCTGAGGCTCGGCGAGCGCTGATACCCCAGCGGGGGCCGTCGGATGCCGGCCATCCGACGGCCCTTTCGCTGCGGTCCTGTGGCACAATATTGGTGTCGCGCCTGCGCGGCACGGCGGTGGGGCTCGCCGTACCCAACCTCGGAAGCGGAACCTCGGTGTTCGCCTTCGACAACAGTCCCTACCTCGACCGGCTTCAGCATGCCCGAAAGGTAGGAGAGACCATGACCACCAGCCCCGATCCGATATACGACGGGCCGCCGCGCGCCCGCATCATCCTCGGCGTCGTCCCCGATCAGCCCGCCGAGGTGATCGCCGCCGCCGCGGACTACGCCGCCCACTTCGACGCCGAGCTCGTCTGCGCCCACGTCGACGACTCCCGCTACACCGTTGAGACTCGTCCCGACGGCTACGTGCTCTCGATGCCCATCGATCCGGACACCACCGACGAGGCGGCCACCGAGTTCGACCCCGAACTCCAGGACCGCATCGCTGTAGCCCTGGAAGGCACGAATGTTGCCTGGTCGACCCGCGCACTGGCCGGGTCACCGGCACAGGAACTCGACCGGCTCGCCGAGGCGCTCGATGCCCGCATGATCATCCTCGGCGTTCGTCGCGCAGGTGTTCTCGGCTCACTGCATGAGTTCTTCAATGGCTCGGTCGCGATCCAACTGTCAAGGCGCCAGCATCGCCCCCTCGTCGTCGTTCCGCTGGCGACAGGCACCGGCGGCATTGATCATCCCGAAGCTCCTGCGACGTCGCCGACCGCTGGCGCCTCCCCCGTTGCCGAGACTCAAGCCGGCGAGGGCGAGCAGTGACCCGGCCGGTCCACCTGCGCCTGTCCTATCTGGGGCTCGCGTTCATCGGCGGCGTACTCGGAACCGCGGCACGCGAGGCGATCAGTCTGAGCCTGCCGCCCCTCGGCGATGTACCGTGGGCAATCCTCACGGTCAACATCCTCGGGGCGTTCCTGCTCGGCCTGCTGCTGGATTCCCTGGCGCGCAGCGGTCCCGATGAAGGGTGGCGTCGCCGAACACGGATCCTGGTCGGCACCGGCTTCATGGGCGGGTTCACCACGTACAGCGCGCTGGCCGCGGATACCGCTGGTCTCCTCGGCGCGGATCCGGGCGGTGCGAGCAACCCCGGCATCGGCCTTGCCTACGCGGTGGGAACGGTACTCATCGGCGGTCTCGCCACGTTCGCCGGCATCGCCACGGCGACGACGCTGCGTCGAGGAGGTGCCCGATGACCCCGCTGGTCTTCGTCGCCCTTGCCGCCGCCGGCGGACTCGGCGCCTCATCACGAATGCTGATCGACGGACTCATCAAGTCCCGCATGAGCACGGCCCTGCCGTGGGGAACGATCATCATCAATGTCTCGGGATCACTCGTGCTCGGCCTGCTGACCGGACTGGCCGGAGCGAACCTGCTTCCGGAAGCCTGGCACCTGGTGCTCGGCACGGGATTCCTCGGCGGCTATACGACGTTTTCGACGGCGAGCTTCGAGACTGTTCGGCTTCTCCAGGAACGTCGCTGGGTCGCCGGCCTGGTCAACGGGCTTGGCACCCTCGTCTTCGCCACGGCGGCCGCGGCGATCGGAATGTGGCTCGGCGGCCTGGCTTAGCTGCGACCGACCGTTCTGGACTCAGCCACATCTCCACACACTCACCCTCGGCGAGACGCTGTCCGCACAGACGCCTGACGGCCCATTTGAAGGTGAAGAGCCCACATTCAAATCTGAGCTTTTCACCTTCAACTGGGCCGTCAGCGTATGAGCATTGAGCCGCTCCAGCCACTCTGCCTCAACTCACCTATACGCGCGGTGGTACTGAGCCGGACGGTAGTCGATGTCGAAGCGCAGTGCGTCGGCGGCGCGCAGCGCGAAGTTCGGATCGCGGAGGTACTCACGCCCCACGAGGATCGCATCGGCCTGGCCGGTGGCCAGAATGTGCTCGCCCTGGAACGGTTCGCTGATGAGGCCGACGGCCGCGGTCGGCAGCCCCGATCCCTGCCGCACGCCGGCGGCCAGGGTCGTCTGGTAGCCGGGTCCGACGGGAATCGATGCCATCACATTGCCGCCGGAGGAGACGTCGATGAGGTCGACGCCGTGTTCCTTGAGCCATCCGGCGACCTCCACTGTGTCGTCGAGCGTGAGCCCGCCTTCTGTCCAGTCCGTCGCGGAGAGGCGCACGAACACGGGAACGTCCTCGCCCACCTCGGTGCGGGTGGCATCGACGATGTCGAGCAGCAGTCGGGCCCGGTTCTCCAAGGTTCCGCCGTAAGAGTCGGTGCGCGTATTGCTCAGGGGCGACAGGAACTCATGGAGGAGGTAACCGTGTGCGGCGTGGATCTCGACGAAGTCGAACCCGGCCTCGATCGCCCGGCGGGCCGAGGACCGGAAGGCCGCGACCACCTCGGCGATCTCCGCCTCAGTCAGGGCACGCGGTTCGGCGAGTCCGTCGAAGGCCAGTGCGGACGGAGCCACGGTCTGCCAACCACCTTCGTCGACGGCCAGGCTGCCGTCGCGGTCGGTTCCCCACTCCGGATAGGTCGAGGCCTTGCGGCCGGCGTGGGCGAGCTGGATGCCGGCGGCCGCGCCCTGGGTGTGGAGGAAGTCGACGATGGGGACGAAGGCGTCGCGCTGTTCGTCGTTCCACAGCCCCAGATCCTTGGCCGAGATGCGCGCCTCCGGAGCGACTCCGGTGGCTTCGACGATGACGGCGCCGGCTCCGCCTCGGGCCATCGCACCGTAGTGGACGGTGTGCCAAGGAGCGGGGACCCCGTCAAGAGTCTCGACGGAGTACTGGCACATGGGCGGAACCCAGATCCGGTTGCGGAAGGTCAGGCCGCGCAGTGTGAGCGGTTCGAACAGCAGATGAGACATGACACCTCGTGATCTCGTCGAAAGTAGTCGGCTGGAAGTATGAGATTCTTCGTACTTCGAGTTCGCACTTTACTACGATGAATTTCGTACTACCAAATATTTCGTACAATGGAGAGATACGGCGCTACCTGTGATCGGTGGCTGTTCAGACGACATCCACCGACGCTGACCGACACGATGGCGAGATGGGAGGATCCAGATGCGCACACTCGACCACCCCAGCAGGGACGAGATGAGACTCGACACCGTCCTGGCCGCCCTCGCCGACCCGGTCCGCCGGACCGTCGCCTGCAAACTCAACGACGCTTTCGGCGATCATGCGTGTGCGACCTTCGAGCTGCCGGTGTCGAAGTCCACGGCGACCTACCACTTCCGCACACTGCGCGAAGCTGGTGTGATCCGACAGGAGTATGAGGGCACGAAGATCATGAATACCCTGCGCAAGGACGATCTCGACGCCCGTTTCCCCGGCCTCCTCGACGCCGTGTTCGCCGCCCAGGACATCGAACGCGCCGAGGCGACCGCCCCCGAATCTCGCGACTGACCCGACCGAGTCGCCTCCGCCCAGACGCGCGAACAGGCCCCTCTCCCCCGCGTGAGCCGCGTCCCTCACCCTCAATCGAAAATTAGGTGTGCTCAAATTGCCCGCTAATGGTGAGTAGACGTGCAATCTGCGCACACTTAACTCGCATTCGGCACGGCCTCGTCGTTCTGATTGAGCACCTCGACGCGGAAATCGACGATGCCGTCGGACCGGGGCTCAGCTCCTGACCGGCTGCCCTTCCTGCCGGGCCTTGGCCCGACCGCGAGCAAGATCGACCAGTCCGATGATTCCGGCGAAGACGATGACGAGCGCAATGAACCCGAAGCCCGCAACGATGGCGGCGCCGTAGCCGGCCATCGGCTGGACGACGAAGAACACGGCGGTGACGATCGCGATGCCGATGGCCGTGCCCACCCGCTGCCCGGTCTGCATCACACCACCGGAGCTGCCCGCATACTCGACGGGCACCTCGGCCAGAGTGAGGGTCTGATTCGGGCTGATCGCCATGCCCTGCCCGAGGCCGGTGACCCCGAGTGTGAGGAGCAGCCACCAGATGCTGATCCCCCAGGCCTCATGCGCCAACACGAGGAGCGCCGAGGCGACGACCCCGGCCAGACCGATTGCGACCCCGAGGACGACCATCTTCCGGCCGAAGGTGAGCACGACACGGCCGGCCGCCTGTGCTGCGATGGCCGAGAGCAGCGCCGAGGGCAGACCGACGAGGCCCGCATGGAGGGCAGGGAATCCGAGACCGTTCTGCAGATAGAGCGCCACGATGACCCAGATGCCGGGCATTCCGACGAAATACATGGACGTCAGCGACGCCCCGTACGCGAAGCTGCGTGTCCGGAACAGCTGCATGTCGACCATCGGTGATCCGCCTCGGCGAGAGTATCGGTTCTCCCACCGCACCCACAGCCAGACGACGGCGACGCCGACCGGGACGAGGGCGTAGATCCAAGCACCTGCGCTGCGTTCGAGGAAGGGCAGCATGACCAGCAACGTGCCCACGCCGAGCAGAACGAGCCCGACCGGATCGAAGTCGGCGCGGCGTCGGCCGTCCGAGTCGGAATCGGTGCCGGTGCCGACCCAGGCGCTCCGCGGGAGCCAGAACCGGCCGAGGATGATTGCGGCCAGGGCGATCGGCACGTTGATGAGGAACGCCGAACGCCATCCCCACTCGTCGCCGAGAACAGCGATGAGTCCACCGCCGAGCACGGGGCCGATACCCACGGAGACACCGACGATCGTGCCGAACATCCCGAAGGCGCGACCGCGCACCTGGCCGTGGAAGTACTGTTGGAGCATCCCCACCCCCTGGGGGCTGAGCAGGCCGGAGCCGAGACCCATGACGACACGGGCGATGTTGAGCACGAGCGGGTCCGGGGACAGTCCCGAGATGAGGGAACCGAGGGCGAAGACACTGACGCCGATGACGAAGAGCCGACCACGGCCGAAGAGGTCACCGGCTCGGCCGGCGGCCACGAGCAGCACGCCGAACGCGAGCGTATACCCCGAGAGCACCCACTGGATCGCCGAATTCGAGGCGCCGATCGAGCGCTGCATGTCGGGGAGGATGACATTGACGATCGAGACGCTCAGCAGCGACATGAACATCGGGACGAGCATCACCGCCAGGATCTTGCGCTGCTCTGCTGTCATGACCGTCTCGGAAACATTACCCATTCATATAGTTCTACGCCGCCCTGCCGACAAGCACAATCGGCCTCCGTGGTGCGTTTGCTCACGCACCACGAAGGCCGATCTGTCCGAAAAAGCTGCGGCGGGCCTACTCCCCGCGGCCGATGGCTTCCACTGCCTTCGGGTCAGAGGAGTGCAGGAATTCCTCGATGCGCGCGGCCTCTTCGCCTTCGCCGATCGCTCCGGCGGCACGGCCGAGCGCGTAGAGCGCACGGAGGAATCCGCGGTTGACCTCATGCGAATACGGGATCGGTCCCGCGCCGCGCCAACCGGCGGCGCGCAGGGCATCGAGTCCGCGGTGGTAGCCGACGCGGGCGTAGGCATAGGCGTCGACGAGGCGGCCTTCCTGGTGCGCTTCATCCGCGAGTTCCGCCCACGCCAGGGACGATGCCGGCAGTGCGGCAGCGACATCGATGGGCTCTTCACCTGCGTCGATGCGCTTGCGCGCATCGACGTCCGGGTGGTCGGCGGGCAGGTAGGTCGGCTGTGGGCCGAGCTGGCTGGCATCCAGATTTCCGATATGCGACGGGTTGCCGATGGGCTGGGTCATTGCGTCTCCTTCGTAGTCGGGGTCATAGTCAACATTTTTTCGCCGAGGCGGCTGTCCGCCCCAGCGTCACGTTCAGTTCGGGGCCGCAGTCAGTTCTTCTTCACTTCGGACGGCAGCACCGTGTACGGGTTCGCACTCAGTGCTCCGGTGACCCCGGCGTCGGCGAGCTTCTCGAGCTGCTTCTTGTCCTTGACATCGGTGGCCCAGACGGCCAGATCCGTTTCGGCCCAGGTCGACGCATCATCGGCGCGAACCGCCATTGCCGTGTACCCGCCGGAATCGAGGTCCTCAGCCGAGCTCACCGTGTAGTCCCCGGTGAACATGGCGCCGACTCCGGCATCGGCGGCGGCACGAGCCACCTCGGGGTCATCGGTGCGCACGAGCGTCGAGTCCTCGAGCCCCGCCTCGGTGATGGTCTTCAATGCCGGGGTTGCCACCTCGGCGGAGTCGATGGCGGGCATGAAAACGGTGTCCCCGCCGAACTCGTCGACGATCTGATCCCAAGTGATGGGATCGCCGGGACTCGTGTTCTTGCGGGCCGGTTTGATGGTCTGGTCGAGGAATTCGTGCGCGTCGAGCTCGTCGAGGCCCTTCTTCAGGCCCATGTCCTCGGCTGCGGTCTCCGGGTTCGCGGCCACGATCGTGCCGTCGCCCAGCGCGGTGAGTGTGGGCGCGGGCAGGTAGCCGAACTTCACGTTCTCGGTGAAGGCGAGCTTCGAGTTCGCCGGGTACACCGAGGATCCGCCGTCGAGAGCGCCCACGGCCGGTGGGTTGAGCGAATCGACGGTCAGCTGGTCATCGGAGCCGAAGATGTTCATCGCGAACACACCCGCGACGAGGAGGACGACGATGGCGCCGGCCCACAGGGGTGCGTTGAATTTCTTCGGCTCGGGACGATCGGGCACGGGAATCCGCTCGCGGGATTCGGGATCGACGCTCGGCAGCGGATCATTGGTGCCTCGGCCGTAGCGGTCCCGGTGAGCCTGGCTCGGTTTCTTCTTGCTCATCGGCTGCTGTCCTTCGTCGTTCCGGCTCCGGTGACGAGTCCCCGGAGGAACCCGGCGCCCCAGCACAGGTGCATGGTCGGCAGGACGATACCGAACCAGAATCGCTCGCGTCGTCCGCAGTCCTTCGCCGCCGAGGCGGTGGCCAGGATTCCGGCGATGTAGCCGAAGCTGGGGACGTGGATGAGGGAGGTGAAGCGGCGGAGGAACTTCGGCCACCGCTTCGTCGATCCGGACAGTTGGAGCAGGGTCTCGATCACGGCCGCGCCCATGCCGAGCACGAGCAGCGGCGGGGCGAAGTAGCGGATGGAGTTCTGCGACCCGTAGCGGCGGATGAGTTCGGCCCGCCAGATTCCGGTGGCCCAGAACTGCTGCGCGATCTTCGACCAGGTGCCGCGCGGCCAGTACGTGACTTCCATGTCCGGGTTGAACCAGATGCGGCCGCCGGCGGAGCGGATGCGCAGGTTGAGTTCCCAGTCCTGACCGCGTTTGATGCCTTCGTCGAATCCGCCGAGGTGGTCGAACACTTCCCGACGGTAGACCCCGAGGTAGGCCGATTCGGCTTCCTGCGCCTCGTCGCCGGAGTGGTAGGCGGGACCGCCGAGGCCGACCGGGGACATGTATGCCCGCGCCACGGCCTTCTGGAAGGAGGTCTTGCCGCGGGCGAGCATGAGCCCGCCGCAGTTCGCGGCCTTCGTCTCGCGCAGGGTGTCGATGGCCTGCCTGGTGTAGTCGGCGCCGAGTCCGGAGTGCGCGTCGACGCGGATGATCACCGGGTGTCGGGTCGCGGCGATCGCGAGGTTGAGCCCGATCGGAGTCGCGGCCTGCGGATTGTCGACAGTCTGGATCCGCGGATCACGCGCGGCCATCGACTCGATGATGGCGTTCGTATCGTCGGTCGAGGGACCGAGGGCGAGGACGATCTCCTTGTCCCCGTCATACTCCTGCGCAAGAATCGTGGTGATCGCCTGCTCGATGTGTTCGGCCTCGTTGAGGACCGGCATGATGAAGGAGACACCGGGCTTTTCGGCCAGCGGCGGAAGGCCCTCCGGGGTCAGGATCTCAAGTACTTTCGACACGCCCTCAATCTTCCCACACCCGCGAATGCTCGGTCTTGAGGGGGCATACAGGTGGGATTTGTCGAGCTGAGACTTCCTCGTCGCATTCGACCGCACATCCCGACTTCAAGTCACCATCGGACACCAGCACTCGAGTCTAGGTCAGCATCAGATATTCCTGTTCGCCGAATGTGTCCGATAGCGACCTGGATTCTGACCGGAACCGAGCGCGACTCGTTCGATCGGCAGGTCGTGCTCTGCGGCGAAATCCACCCAGTGCGCGGTCGGCTTCCCGGCGAACGTGCTCTCGAGCACGGCCTCCTCGTTGCCGATGTGCGCGGCCAACGCCTTCGCAAAATGGGGCTCGAGGCAGGCGACGGCGATGTGCCCATCGGACGTCGGGTAGGTCCGATAGAACGGCGATCCCCCGCCGAGGTGGCCCCCGGGTGAGCTCAGACCGTGCCGTGCCGGTCCTGCCGCCCATGCGGCAGCATCATCGAGGACGATCCGCTTGACGATGCCGCCGGCGGCACCCAGCTGCTCCTTCTGGCGCAGACCGGCGAGCGCCTCGAGGGCGGCGTGTTCGCCGCCGAGGACGTCGGCGATGGGCACGGTCGGCATCGTGCCAGGTACGAGTGTGGAGTGTGCTGCCTGATAGGTGAGGTCGTGGCCGGGCACATCGGCGCGATCTCCGGCAAAGCCGACGATCTCGACATGGACAAGCCCATGCTGTTCGACGAGCTCGGGCAGGCCGAGAGCGGCCGCCGCCCGCGGTCTCATCGCCGTCAGCAGCACCTGGGCATCGGCGGCGAGGGCCTCGAGCCCTGCCTTGCCGGCGGGATCCTTGAGGTCGATTCTGCGGATGTCCTGGCCGACGGTCAGTTCTCGGTAGTACTCGGGCACAGCGGCATCGAGAGGGTCGCCTGTGAGCGGTTCGATCTTGATGACCTCGGCTCCCAGGGCGCTCAATCGGGCGGCGGCCAAGGGGCCGGGCAGGTTCACGGCGAGACTGATCACCGTGACTCCGTCAAGTGGTTGCTGGTCGGGCACCGCGTCTCCTCGTATTCGGCCATGGAATCGGCTCACAGCACGACTGCTGCACGTCATCGCCTTTCACCGAATGTATTGGAAACTGAAAGAGTGTTCAATAAGCGGCACCCGATTGTCGTCGGCCCCACATGATCCACCCGCCCTCACCAGCGCGGATATCACATCCACCGTCTGCCAGGTTGTGCCGTGCCGCACATTCCCGTACATTCACAACATAGGACATCATACGTCTTACGTGTTGGTTCTATAAGTCAGATGGGACTTCCGCTCGCACTCACGCCCGCGCCGGTCCCCTACGTTCATCCACGTGAGGAGGGAGCATGGACGCTCCGGGACTCGGCGGCCTCAACTGGGCCGTGATCATCATCTACCTCTTGGCCACCCTCGGCATCGGAGTCTGGTTCACCAAGAGAGCAAGCGGAGGAACAGAGGAGTTCTTCAAGGCCAGCGGGCGGATCCCTGCCTGGGCGGCGGGCTTCTCCATCTACGCGACGACGCTGTCGGCGATCACGTATATGTCCACGCCCGAGCAGGCCTTCCTCGCCGACTGGTCCTATGCAGCCGGCAATATCGCGATCTTCGCGATCGTCCCGCTGCTCGTGCTCTTCTACATCCCGTTCTTCCGCAAGCTCGACGTCACCACGGCGTACGAGTACCTCGAGGAACGCTTCGGCCCGAGCATCCGCGTGCTCGGCTCGGTTCTCTTCGTCCTCTTCCACATCGGCCGCGTCGCCATCGTCATCTACCTGCCGACACTGGCCATCAGTTCGGTCACCGACATCAACCCGGCGCTCGTCGCCGGAGCCGTCGGCGTGCTCTCGGTCGTCTACACCTTCCTCGGCGGCATCGAGGGCGTCATCTGGTCCGATGTCGTCCAGGGCATCATCCTCCTCGTGGGTGCTGCGGTCATCCTCGTCTTCGGCGTCATGGCCATCGACGGAGGTCTCGTCACGGTCGCCGCCGACGCCGCAGCCGATGACAAGTTCATCTCTGCCGACAACTGGAAGTTCGGCGGAGCCGCAGCGGCCATCCCGATCGTCTTCCTCGGTTCGGTCTTCAACAATCTGCACCAGTACACGGCCAGCCAGGACGTCGTCCAGCGCTACCAGACCACGGATTCGCCGAAGTCGACGGCCCGTTCGCTCATCGTCAACGGCTTCCTCGCCCTGCTGACGATCCCGCTGTTCTATGGCATCGGCACTGTGCTCTACAGCTTCTACCAGCACTCGGAGGCCCTGCCGGAAGGCTTCAACACCTCGGCGCTCGTGCCTTACTTCGCGGTCACCGCTCTGCCGGCCGGTGTCTCGGGTCTGCTCATCGCCGCGATCTTCGCTGCCGCGCAGTCGACGATCTCCTCGAGCCTCAACTCGATCTCGGCCTGCGTGACCGTCGACATCCGCGACCGCTTCTTCCCGCCCAAGGACGGCCGGCCCCGCACGGGAGTCGGCTTCTCCCGCGCCGTCATCGTCATCGTCGGTGCCCTGTCCGTCGGGGTTGCGCTCTACCTCTCGGCGACAGATCAGGCCCAGACCTGGGACCTGTTCCTCTCGATCACCGGACTCTTCGGCGTCCCACTGGCCGGCGTCTTCGCCCTCGGTATCTTCACGAAGCGGGCGAACACCTCGGGAGTGCTCGCCGGCCTCCTGCTCGGTGCCGCACTGGCCTGGGTCGTCCAGGAGCAGGCCGGACTCACACCGTTCGCCGTCTCCACCGTCGCGTTCATCGGCGCCATGGTCTTCGGCTACCTCATCTCCCTGCTCACCGGAGCGATGCAGCGCGGCCGCGGCGACCACGATGTGCTGCCGCTGACGATCTACGGAAAGCGCTCGGCCTACACTCGCCGAGTCCCCACCGAACCTGCCCGGGAGCCCGCCGCATCCGTGGCCTCCTCCCCCGCAATCTCCGCCGACTCTGCCCCGACGATCGGATCGGATCCGACCGACCCCGGGGCCACCTCGGCGAACAATGACAAGAATGACAAGTAAGGACACGACCATGACTGACTTCCACGGAATCATCCCGCCGCTGCTGACCCCGCGCACCGCGCACGGTGAGATCGACCGCGCCGGGCTGGCCGCCCTCGTCGACCACCTCGTCGCCGGCGGAGTGCACGGAATCTTCGTCCTCGGGTCCTCCGGCGAGGTCCCGTACCTGACGAACGCCGAGCGTGACCTCGTCCTCTCCACCGCGATCGAAGCTGCTGCCGGCCGGGTCCCCGTCCTCGTGGGCATCAGCGAGCAGACGACGACCCGGGTCCTCGACGAGGCCGACCGTCTGCTGGCCATCGGCGGTGACGCAGCCGTCGTGACCACGCCGTTCTATGCGCTGTCCGATGCCGCCGAGGTGGAGCGCCACCTGCGCACCGTCGCCGCCCATATCAGCGTGCCCCTGTACGCCTATGACGTGCCGGTGCGCACGCATATGAAGATGCCGCTCGACGTCCTCGTCCGCCTCGCCGAGGAGGGTGTCATCGCCGGAGTCAAGGACTCCTCCGGCGACGATGTCGGCTTCCGCCGTCTGCTCCTCGCGACGAAGCACCTGCCGGACTTCGCCGTCTTCACCGGCCACGAGGTGGTCACCGACGGTGCGATGCTCGGCGGCGCGGCGGGCATCGTCCCCGGGCTCGGCAACGTCGACCCCGCCGGGTACGTGCGCATCTATGATGCCGCGAAGGCCGGCGACTGGCAGGCAGCGGCCGCCGAGCAGGACCGCGTGGCGGCTCTGTTCGACATCACCGGAGCCGCGACCCCGGGACGCGTGTCCGCAGGTGCGGCGGGCCTCGGCGGATTCAAGACGGCCCTGCAGCTCATGGGCGTCATCGGCTCGAACCGGATGGCCGAACCGATGGAAGCGCTCAACGCCGATGAGGCCAAGCGCGTCCGCGAGATCGTCGCCGCCGCAGGACTGCTGTGACCCTGCCCGCCACCGTCGCCGTCGATGTCGGAGGCACGAAGATCCGTGCCGGCTCCGTCATCGACGGCGAACTTGCGCACGTGCGCAGCGTGCCGACGCCCGCGGCAGATGGTGCCCAGGCGGTTCTTAACACCATCGCCGAGGTGGCCGCCGCCGTCATCGCGGAGACGTCGGGTTCGCGTGGCGCCGGGTCCGGCGGCCGTGGCAGTGCCGGATCCGGCGGTCTTGCCGGGGGCGGGGACGGCTCGGGTTCCGAATTCGCATGGCGGATCGGCATCGGCGCGGCCGGGGTCATCGACCCTGTGACGGGAACTGTGGTCTCGGCGACGGAGTCGCTGCCCGGATGGGCCGGAACGGACCTGGTCGCTGAACTCACTGCGCGCACCGGCCTACCCGTGCGCGTCGTCAACGATGTGCACGCTCATGCCCTCGGCGAGGCCGTCGCCGGAGCTTCGCGCGACTCTCGGAGTTCGCTGCTCGTCGCGGCGGGCACCGGCATCGGCGGCGGGTTCATCACCGATGGTCACCTGCTCACTGGCCGGAATTCTGCCGCCGGTCACATCGGGCATGTGCCCTCGGCAGCCGCGGCTGGCCTGGCCTGCCCGTGCGGCGGCACCGGTCACGTCGAAGCCATTGCCTCGGGGCCTGCCATCCTCAATACCTATCGGCGTTTAGCCTGCGGCTCCGCCGAGTCCAATACCGAGCCCGCGGAACCTGCGGCGCAAGGTCAGTCCCACAATTCGGCATCGGCGACAGCGTTCCGCGCCCCCACCTCGACGCCGAACTCACGGTCCGATCGCGCTGGGGCGGCGCCGGCCCCAACGAACACCCGAGAATTGGCGGTGGCCGCCTCGGCGGGGGATGCATTGGCGCTTCGCGCCTTCGACATCGGGGCGCGTGCCCTCGGCTCGGCACTCGGTGGGATCGTCAACGTGCTCTCCCCTGAGGTCGTCGTTATCGGCGGCGGACTCGCCGATATGGACGAGACCTGGTGGGGACCGCTCTGCGAGGCCTTCGCCGCGGAACTCATCCCCGCCGCCTCCGGGACCCCGCTGGTGAAGGCAGAATTGGGGCAGGACGCCGCGCTCATCGGCGCTGCCGGCCTCTGGAATGACGCGCCCGGCCAGAAGCACTGAGACGCTTCCCTCCCGTCACACCAACACACTGACGAACGCGCCGAACGGCGAGAAGAACCGCCAGAAGAAGGAGACTCACTGATGCTGTCGAAGACCGAGATCCTCGAGGCGCTGCGGGGGCGGCTCATCGTCTCCGCTCAGGCCTATCCGGGCGAGCCGATGCGCGATCCGAGGACGATGGCGCAGGTGGCTGCCTCGGCGGTCAGCGGAGGAGCATCAGCCGTACGAGTACAAGGTCTCGGCGACATTCAGGCAACTCGCTCGGCCGTCGACGTCCCGGTCATCGGGCTGTGGAAGGACGGCAAGGACGGAGTCGTCATCACGCCGACCTTCCAACACGCCTATGCAGTGGCTCTGGCCGGATCCCACATCGTCGCACTCGATGGGACGCGGCGGGAGCGGCCCGACGGACTGAGCCTGGCCGAGACGGTCAAACGCCTCCACGAGCAGACAAACGCCCTGGTCATGGCCGATTGCGGCAGCCTTGACGATGCGAAGGCAGCGGTCGAGGCCGGCGCCGACATCATCGGAACTACCCTGGCCGGCTACACGGGGGAACGACCGGCGACCGAAGGCCCCGATCTCGAACTCATCAGCGCGATCCGAGTTGCGGAACTGCCCGCGCTGCTCGTCGCCGAGGGCCGCATCCACACCCCGATGCATGCCGCTGCCGCCCGCTCAGCCGGCGCCGACTCCGTGGTCGTGGGCACTGCGATCACGCATCCCGCGACGATCACCTCGTGGTTCACCGAGGCCGTCGAGGGTTGAGTTCACGAGTCAGCTGCCCGGGCTGAGTTCGCAGGTAAGCAGCCCGGGATGAGCTGACCGGCTACCCGCCCGGGTTGATCTCGCTCCGAGGCCTCGCCAGCTGCCTGCCCAGGCCGAAATCGCTCAGAGGCTCTGCCACTCCGGTTTGTTCTCAAACGCGTGGCGGTAATAGTCGCCGAGCTGTAGCCTCGACGCCGCCGCATCATCGAGCATGACAGTGACATGCGGGTGCATCTGCAGCACGGTCGCGGGCCACATAGCCGAGATCGGCCCCTCGACCATCTGATGCACCGCCTCGGCTTTGTTACCGCCTGTCGCGACGAGCACGAGATGCTTCGCCTCCATGATCGTGCCCAACCCTTGAGTCAGGCACAGCTTCGGCACCTGCTCGACGTCGCCGTCGAAGAACCGCGCATTGTCGAGCCGCGTCTGGTGCGTCAGGGATTTCACCCGTGTCCGCGAGGCCAGGGATGATCCGGGTTCGTTGAACGCGATGTGACCGTCGCTGCCGATCCCGAGGATCTGCAGGTCGATCCCGCCCGCCTCGGCGATCTTCCGTTCATAGTCCGCCGAGGCGGCCGCCAGGTCATCGGCGGATCCCTCGGGACCGTGGACGGCCCCCTCGGCGAAATCGACGCGAGTGGCGATCTCGGCGTCGATGACGTTGCGATAGCGCTGCGGATGGTCGTCGGCGATTCCGACGTATTCGTCGAGCATGAACGCCTGCGCGTGGGCGAAGGACAGCCCTTCGTTCTTGTGGCGGGTGGTCAGCTCGTCGTAGATGCGCAGCGGGCTCGATCCGGTCGCCAGCCCGATGACCGGTGCGGATTCGGTGCGCAGCAGCGCCTCGATCGCGTCGGCGGCGAGCTCCGCCAGCGTGTATTCGTCGGCGATGACGACTTCCATGTGGTCTCCTTCAGCGTTCAGTCAATCACTTCTGTTCGAGGGCGCGCATGATCGGCTCATAGTGGGCGGTGATCGCGGCGCGGAAGGCCTCGGCATCGCCGGATTCCGCCGCTTCGAGCATGAGGCCGTGGGCATGCGCGGTCTGCTCCAGGTCGGCGGCCACGGCGACATTGAGTTTGGGCAGCACGGCAGTGTGCACATCCCAGAACGCCGCGACGAGTTGGCCGACGAGCGAGTTTCCGAGTTTCGCGAGCAGCCCCGTGTGGAAGGCGCGATCCTGCTGCGGAAAGGTCTTGCCGTCAGCGGCGAGCGCGGTCATCTCGTCGACCAGATCCTTGAGTTCGGAGTTCTCCGTGCCATTGAGGGCGTCGACGATCTGCTCGGACATTCCGTGGTCGAGGGCCTTGCGCACTTCGACGACATCGCGCAGTGCGTCGAGGTCGTCGCCGGGGCTGAGCACTCCGCGGAAGACGAGGGCTTCGACGAGCGCATCGAGCGTCATCTCGCCGACGTAGGTGCCGTGGCCGTGGCGGACGTCGACGATGTCGAGGGTCGAGAGCTTGCGGATGGCTTCCCGGACGTTCGACCGCGAGACGCCGAGGCGACTGCACAGTTCGCCTTCGGTCGGCAGCAGGTCTCCGGGACGCAGACCATCGGAGAGGATGAGATCCTTGATCCTGTCGGAGGTCGTCACTTTCCGTCCGGTTTCCGTCGTCTCCGTCATGATCACCTTCTGCTGGTCGTTCCACGCTGAGCCTCCAGTATACGTCTGACATCAGATGTGTCGGCAGTCGTTCTTCGATGTCGAGACGCTTGGGCCGTGACGTCAACCGGCCTTGGCGTATGCGGATGCCGTCCTGGCTACTAGGGTGGTAGTCACAGGCGGTCGCTCGGCGGCCGAAATCTACGACGCATTGGAGCACCCATGACTGGATTGGTGGCCACATTCGCCATAATCATCGTCATCCTCATCATCGCCGTTCTGCTTTTCGGCAAGCTGCGCACCAGCATGTTCTTCACAGTGAAGACGCAGGAGAACGTCATCGTCGAGCGATTCGGCAAGTTCAAGAAAGTGGCGAAGCCGGGATTGAACACGAAGGTGCCGTTCATCGAGACGACGAGCTGGCCGATCTCGCTGCGCGTCCAGCAGCTCGAGGTCAACATCGAGTCGAAGACGAAGGACAACGTCTTCGTCACGGTTCCCGTCGCCGTCCAGTACGTCGTCGAAGAGAACAATGTGGCCGACGCCTACTACAAGCTGGCGAACTCCGAGGAGCAGATCCGCTCCTACGTCTTCGACACCGTTCGTTCGGCGCTGTCGGGTCTGACTCTGGACACGGCGTTCGAGTCGAAGGACGATATCGCGGAGAACGTCGAGGGCCGGCTCTCGGAGTCGATGAAGCGCTACGGCTTCAAGATCGTCAGCAGCCTGGTCACGGATATCACCCCGGACCCGAAGGTCCGCGATTCGATGAACTCGATCAATGCCGCACAGCGTGACCGTGTCGCCGCTCAGTCGCTCGCCGAGGCGGACAAGATCAAGCGCGTCACACAGGCGCAGGCGGAGTCCGAGGCGATGCGCCTCCACGGTGAGGGTGTCGCCGCTCAGCGCAAGGCGATCGCCACCGGTATCGCCGAGCAGTACGCGAAGCTGCAGGAGGTGGGCATCGACAAGACGGCCGAGCAGCTGCTGATGATGACCCAGTACTTCGACACCATGCAGAACGTCGCCCAGGAGGGCCGGTCGAATGTGCTGTTCATGCCTTCGAACCCGGGCGGCCTGGGCGAGATGGGCCAAGAGATCCGCAACGCCCTGTTCGCTGCCAACGCCGCCGAGGATGGGGCCACCTTCACGGCGCCCGAGAGCAGGTACACCTCGAGCCACCGCTCCGAGCAGGCCAGCGTTCCGCCGCAGCCGACCAACCCGCCGAACTCGGGCGGCTCCGATGGCTCCGACGGCTCGGGTCATGACGGTCAGTCAGGTGGCCCCGGAGGTTCCAGCCAGTCGCTCGGCCAGTCCGTTCGGTCTGCGGCCCAGTCGGCTCAAGCGGCCGCTCAGCAGTGGAAGAACTCCAAGCAGAATCCACAGCAGTAACCGAGGGCCGAGCCGGGCCGCCGAAGCGACACCGAAGCTGACCGAGGGCCGACGCACGTCACCGGACGCCGGCGAACGACTGAGGCACCACATAGCGGAGGGGTGGGCGAAGAGAGATCTTCGCCCACCCCTCCGCTATGTTCACCTCGATCCCCGTTCATCCGCCTTCCGATTAATCAGTTGTGCACAATTGAATTGTGTGCAACCATTTAGTTATGGATGCGCTCGACCTCGACAGACAGCTCTGCTTCGCCCTCTACTCGGCGTCGCGTGCAATGACCGCGTCATACAAGGATCTGCTGGCCGAGCTCGGCATCACCTATCCGCAGTATCTGGTGATGCTTGTGCTGTGGGAGGAGAATTCCGCGCCCGGCGGCGTGACCGTCAAGCACCTCGGCGAGCGTCTGCAGCTCGATTCGGGCACGCTCTCTCCGCTGCTGTCGCGGCTGGAATCGCTCGGCTACGTCACCCGTCACCGCTCCGCCGAGGACTCGCGCAGTGTGTTCATCCGCCCCACCGCCGAGGGCGCCGCAGCCAAGGAGCGCGCCGAGTGCGTTCCGGCCCGGATCGGTGAGCGCACACAGCTCGACTCGGCCGCGATGCCCGAGCTGCTCGAGACCCTGCGCACTCTGACGAGGAATCTGCGCGGAGATCCCGCAGCCGTCACCGACTCGACTGCGGCCCGCTGACGGCCCCGATGCGAGACCGATCAATGCCCCGCCCCATAGCGCAAGTCCAGCCCAGATACCCCTACCAACCCACAAAACCCTACTAACCCACAACGCACCGCCAACGGAAGGAAGAATCATGAAGGCTCTCTACACTGCAGAGGCACTGGCTACCGGCGAAGGCCGCGACGGCCACGGTCGCACGAACGACGGGAAAGTCGACGTCGATCTCGCCACACCCGCGGAGATGGGCGGCAGCGGCAACGGCACGAATCCCGAGCAGCTCTTCGCGGTCGGCTACGCGGCCTGCTATCACTCGGCGCTGCGCCTCGTGGCCGGTCAGGCCAAGGCGAACGTCGACGACTCAGCGGTCGGCTCACGAGTGAGCATCGGCAAAAACAATGAGGGCGGGTTCCAGCTCGCTGTCGAACTCGAGGTCACCCTCCCGCACCTCGACAAAGCCGAGGCACAGGCGCTGGCCGACAAGGCCCACAAGGTCTGCCCATACTCGAACGCCACCCGCGGCAACATCGACGTGACCATCACCGTCACCGACGACTGAGTTCCGACCGCGTCTGCCTGGCATGGGCGGCAGTCCTCCGATGGCCAACCGACGGCCACGGGCGCCCGACCACCTGTGGCACACGGCCTGGAGCGGAACGCAATCAGCAACCGACACACAGTTGAGGGGCGGGTGAAGATCACTCTTCACCCGCCCCTCAGCTGTATTCGGCCGCCTCGGCGACAATTCCGGCTCGGCGATGGCCCACCGACGAGGCGTCAGCGCTTGGCCATGGCCTCGAGCGCGGACTTCTCGACTGCCTCGGCGACGGCCGGAGCGACGCGCGAATCGAGAGCACCGGGCACGATATAACCAGGCTCGAGGTCATCGCCGACGAGATCGGCGATCGCACGAGCGGCGACGAGCTTCATATCATCGGTGATCTCGTTGGCATCGGCGTCGAGCGCGCCGCGGAAGATTCCGGGGAACGCGAGGACGTTGTTGATCTGGTTAGGGTAGTCGCTGCGCCCGGTGGCCACCACGGTGGCGTACTTGGAGGCGACGTCTGGGACCACCTCGGGGTTGGGGTTCGACAGGGCGAAGATGATCGCATCGTCGGCCAGGTTGGCCAGGTGCGCCTCGTCGATGGTGCCGCCGGAGACGCCGATGAAGGCATCGGCACCGTCGAGGGCTTCGCCGATCCCACCGGAGATTCCGCGCGGGTTCGTCGACTCGGCGAGGAACTGCTTGGTCTCGGTCAGGTCGGAGCGGCCGCATTCGACGACTCCCTTGGAATCGAGGACGACGATGTCCTTCACGCCGGCGTCGGCGAGGATCTTCACCACGGCCACACCGGCAGCACCGGCGCCTGAGACGACGACGCGGACGGACTCGAAGGACTTCTTCACCACGCGCAGAGCATTCGTCAGTGCGGCGAGGACGACGACGGCGGTGCCGTGCTGGTCATCGTGCATGACGGGAATGTCGAGGGCTTCCTTGACCCGGTCTTCGATCTCGAAGCAGCGCGGAGCGGAGATGTCCTCGAGGTTGATCGCACCGAAGGTCGGGGCCATGAGGACGATGGTTTCGACGATCTCGTCCGTGTCATTGGTGTCGAGTACGATCGGAATCGCATTCAGCCCGGAGAAGGACTTGAACAGGGCGCACTTGCCCTCCATCACCGGCAGCGAGGCGGCCGGACCAATGTCACCGAGGCCGAGCACAGCCGACCCGTCGGAGATGACCGCGACGAGTCGGCCGGTCCAAGTGTGCGTACGCGCCAGCTGCGGTTCGTCCTTGATCGCGGTGCAGACCTTGGCCACGCCCGGGGTGTACGCGATCGAGAGGTCGCGCTGGGTCTCGAGCGGTGAGGTGAGCTCGGCGGAGAGCTTGCCGCCTTCGTGTGCCTCGAAGATCTCGGCGTCGGTGATCGGGCCCTTCGAGCCCTGGTCGGAGGCGGCGGAGTTGTGAGCGGTGGTCGTCATGGTTGATCCTCGTGGTTGATGCGGCGGCGGTTCGTGAGCTTACGAAGCTCGTGAGCACTCGGTTGGGCGAGCACTCCGTTCGATGATCGGATCATCGGTGCAGCCGGCAGTGATCGTCTGGACGTCGGCCGGCGCGGACACGGTCGACCGTGAGCGCAGGCGATGGTCTGGGCGAAGAACTGGTCACCAGTGAAGGATGGTGCGGTGACGTCGACGCGGCCCGCGACATGGCCCTAGGTGAAGGGCGACGCGGTTGCGCGCAGTGCGGATACGGCTCGCATGAGGCGAGTACCGACCTCATGGGTCGCATCCGACAACTCGATCATCATAACCGATGCTGTGACCCGTTTCACCCGAAAATCCGGCCCCCACCGAGGCTGTCCCGCCGTTCCGGTGGCATGTTCTCCAGACCTTTGGACCGGCGCAAAACAACCCCTGAACTGGCCGAACGAGGCCGAACGCCCTCATGTCAGCACCGAGTGCAATGATAAGTAGAGAATCAATTCACTATCAATATGTCATCGAAACTTATTCGAATCTTTTTTCTTTTTACTATTGTGAATGTCAGCTTGACCGTCTAAGATCTGATTAACAGCTTTTCAAGTCAGCACCACTTCCCCGACAACGAAGTCCGAGGCAGGTGAAAGAGCAATGAAGGGCACCACCAACCGTTCGACCCCCGACCAGGCAGACGAGCCGGGTGTGACACAGCCGTCGCCCCGATTCGCCATCCGCTTCGAATCAAGCATGTCTCGCTTTGCCGAGAACGCTGTCGCTTCCGACCGTGCCCATTTCTCCCTCCTCGAGTCCGTCTCCTCAGTTGTGTTGGAACAGGTCTTCATCGCCCTCGAACTGCCCATGCCCGAGGGCTCCGAACCGTTTCGCTGCGAGACGATCTCCGCATCCTTTGATCGCCGCGCCAAAGAATCCGAAGAGAACACCGTCTTCGGCGCTGCGGAGAAATCGGAGACCTCGTCCAAGGACGCGTCGTCAACCAAGGACCCGTCGTCGCCAGCGGACGACAAGACCGGCACCGGCGGCTCACCTTCCGCGACAGTTGTGCTCTATGACGCCGACTTCGCCCGCGAACAGTTGCGCAAGGCGACTGAGTCCGAGGCGAAGGTCCTGCCCGAGTTCCCGGAGCTCGATGAGGGCATCTGCTTCTCGAAATGGGTCTATGACAATGTCGACGCTGAGGACCTCGTCGAGATCTCGACAGTGCTGGGGACCAACACTGCCCGTACCTACCGTCAGCTCACCGGCGCGCTGACGATTTTCTATGGTCTGCCGCGCTTCGCCGACCGTGTCCGCGCCGGAGAGTTCACCCAGGCACATGTCGTTGTGGTCGCTCGCCAGTGTGCTGATGTCGCGTTCGACTTCCTTCCGAAGCTCGACATCTTCCTGGCCGCGAGGCGCGCCGATATCACCTGCGAGACCCTGCGCCGAGATCTGGCGAAGATGATCGCCCTGCTCGTTCCGCCGGTCGACAACACCGAACTCGCCACTAAGCGTCGCCGCGTCGATGTCGAAGGCTACAAGGACGGCTCGGCCTGCCTGACCGTCAGCGGGCCTTCAGCGGAGATCTTTGCCTGCTACAACCGAATCCAGGGCATGGCGCTGGCCGTGCATGGAAAGAACAAGTCGGCGTTCAATCTGCCCCTGGGCGTTGAGATCAGCGATGACCGCTCCATCTCTCAGCTCGAGTACGATCTGTTCACCCGGCCAGTGCCGGAACTCAAGGTCAAGGTCATTTCGGTCGACCCGATCACGGGTATCCAAACCGCCGAAGAGAAGTCGCTGCTCGACACCGACGGCGAGCTCATTCCGGATATGGACTCCGACGACGCCGTCGCCGACTTCGCGAAGCACGTCGCTTCGGACTCGGCCGACGATGCCAATGGATCGTCCGCCGGCTGCTCGGCCGACAGCGCCACAGGGTCGTCCGACGGATTCTCTGTCGCCAACCGACCCGGCGGTTCGGCTTTCCGCCCCGACTGCAGCGTCGAAGGTGAGGACCCTGACGGTCCCATTGAATATGTCGTCAAGCTGCGTATGCCCACAAGCGCGTGGTGGCTGTCGCATCAGGCCGCCACCGTGGTGACCGTTCCGTTCCTCTCGCTCACCGGAGATTCGGACCTGCCCGGCACTTTCGCCGACGGCTCACCGGTACCCGTCGAGGTGGCTCGCAACATCGCCGGCCGGTCGAAGAGCATCCAGCGGATCCTCACCGATCCCGCCACCGGCACTCCCATCGACGCCAAAGCGACCACTTACCAGGTCCCCAGGGATCTTCGGAAGACCTTGGTCGAGCAGTGGACAGTGTGCACCGTTCCCGGCTGTGTTCGTCGGGCTGAGAAGTCGGAGATCGACCATGTCGTTCCGTTCTTCCATTTGGATCCGCTCAAGGGCGGTCTCACTCGGTTCGGAAACCTTCATCCTCTGTGCAAGAAGCACCATGCGTTGAAGACCGCCGGCCGCCTTCGGGTCACTATGCCCAAATCCGGTGAGCTCGATTACGAGTTCAAGCACGGAATCTCGACCACTGTGTCGGCGCCGGGCCAGCCGATCAATGTTGCCCAAGCGCTCGAATTCGATTCCCTGGGACGACTGGGTCTCAAACGGTGGAAACTGCCCTGGTCGATGGTTCCCGCAGCACCAAGGGTGCTCGAGCTCATGCCTGGCGAGTCGACGATTCGTCAACGCGACGAAGAGAAGCGCCAACGGGAGGAACGCGAAGCACACCAGCGACGTCTTTCGGAGGCGTATCGGGAGCAGCAGGCAGAAATCAGGCGGCTGCGGCTGGAGCGCTGCCTCAATTGGGCGAACTCTGACCACCAGCGCAGTCTGCCCACCGGAAGCGACCCCGCGGCTCGGAAGCAGCTGACGGGGAACGCGAAGTACGCCCGAGTCGTCAGATGGGCGCGTCTTGCCAAGCTCGACATCGACGATATCGACTTCGACCCGAATGAGCCCGACAAGCGCAGCGCCCGTGCCGCCGCTGGCCCGAACCTCACCGGTTTCGAAAGCAACTCGCAGTCTGAGGACGCTGCAGACCCCAAGGGCACTGGAGCCGACGATCCCTGGGACCACCGCTTCGTCTCCAAGACAGTGAACTGGGACCACGATCTTGAGGTCGATCCCCCACCGTTCTGATGACGCCCCACGGAGCCTGTGGCATCGCTCTCAACGCAGAGCTGCAGCGACTGCACTGGTGGCAGAGCGCCTCCGCGCCACAACAACTGACCGCAATCCGGCAGTAGGGCCGTCGCCTACCCCAGCGGGCTGGTCGTAGTCCACCTCACCGGGCCGGCCGTCGCGTATCGCAGGGTCCCGGCCCTCGCCCATCGCAGGGTCCCGGCCCTCGCCCATCTCGGGGTCCCGGCCCTTGCCTATTGCAGCGGTTGCCGTTCGTCCACTGCGTCGACTTCAGTCGTGAGGTCGCGACCACGGGTCTCGGGCGCGAAGAGCGCACCGAGCAGGCCGCAGCCGGCGAACAGAATGAGAACGATCGCAACGGGCCACCATGAGTCGGTGATCACGGCGACGAGCGAGGCCGCGATCACCGGCGCCAGACCGCCGGAGACGACCGATCCGACCTCTTTGATAGTGGTCATGAACGTATACCGATGCTTCGATCCGAACAGTTCGACCAACCAGCTCGACTCGACACCGTAGAGATTCGGCAGAGGCCCGCCGACGAAGACCGCAAAGACGGCCGCGATGATGATCGGGTTGCCCGTGTCGATGAGGATCATGGCCGGAATCGCGAAGAGGACCTGGAATAGAGTGAACCCCAAGAACACGGGTCGGCGACCCAGCTTGTCACTGAGCTTGCCGAAGTACGGCACAGTCGCGAAGCCGATGACGGTGCCGATCATGATGCCGGTGGTGACGATGGAAGAGTCGATTCCCGTCGTGGTGACCACCCACCCGACCATGAAGCCTTTGACGAGGTAGACTGCGGAGTTCTCTCCCATTCGGATGCCCAAGGCGAGCAGGAACGACTTCGTCGACCGACGCGCTTCGACGAGGATGCTCGGCTGATCGCTCTTGTCCGCGGCCACCTCGGCGCGGCGCTCCTTCGCCTCTTCGAACACCGGGGACTCCCTGACCTTCGTACGAATTGCCAGAGCCACGAAAGTGGTGACGATGCTGAGCAGGAAGGGCACCCGCCAGCCCCAACTGAGGAAATCCTCGTCCGGCAGCAGGGTAAGCAGCGTCCACAGAACTGTGGCCAGGAAGATTCCGCTGTTGGTCCCCATCGCCACGATCGCCCCGAAGAGCCCACGGCGACGCACAGGCGACGATTCGACCAAGAGCACCGAAGCTCCGGCCAATTCGGCTCCGGCTCCGAACCCCTGCACGAGCCGGAGTACGACGAGCAGCATAGGCGCCCAGATGCCTATCTGCGCATAAGTCGGCAGAAGACCGATGCCCATGGTGGCAATGCCCATCATCGACAGAGTGACGATGAGGACGATCCGACGTCCGTGCTTGTCACCGACTCGTCCGAAGACGTATCCGCCGATCGGCCGGACTACGAAACCGGACCCGTAGACGCCGAGACTGGAGATCAGCGCCACCGCAGGAGTCTCATTGGGGAAGAAGAGCGGTCCGAAGACCAGAGCCGAGGCGAGCGTATACAAGGTGAAGTCCATGTACTCGAGCGAACTGCCGAGCCACGACGACCACGCGGCACGGCGCAGTTCGGGCCGAGTCACATTCGGATCAGGAGGGGAGGTAACCTGTGCGTTTGTCTTCATTGACATGATTTCAACTTTCTTCGATTCGAATTCTCGCTTGCTCAGCAGGGAGCCACAGTGGGCGACTGTCGCCTACAGCTGCCCGCGGACATCGGTCAGCGGGTGAGGGCTCCGGTTCAGCGCAGGTAGATCCGGGTGGGATCGAGCGTCTCTCGCAGCAGTGCCAGCTCATCCGGAGTCGGCGGCTGCGTCGTCTCGAGGTCGGTCGATACCTGGAGGTTCCATCCGGTCTGCCGCACCGCCTCGGCGGGGTCGACACCGGGGTGAACGGCTGTCAGAGTGAGCTCCTCATCCCGAGCGAAGCGCGTCATGATGCCCAGGTCGGTGATCACGTGGGTCACGCCGGAACCCGCCGGCATGGATCCGACTTCCGCCTCGGCGGCCTTCTTCGACCCTGGGGAGGTGACGAAGTCCAAGGACTCGACGAAGGTGCGCGGGGTGTGCCTGCGCATGACGAGGAAGATCTCTGCTGCGCCCGCCATGGCTTCGATGGCTCCTCCTGAGCCCGGAAGTCGGCTGTCTGGGTGCTCCCAGTCCTCGCCGATGAGGGTGGAGTTCAGGTTCCCGAACTTGTCGACCTGCGCGGCACCGAGGAAGCCGACATCGATTCGCTGGCCTTGCAGAACATAGTTGAACAGGTGCGTCATCGGCATCACCGAGGCGGCCCCCGGAACCAAAATCGAATCCGAGATGCTGCGCGGCATCACCGGCGGCCTGGCTCCGGTTACTCCCGACTCGTAGACGATCTCGATGTCCGGTGCGACAGTGTGCTGAGCCAGAGAGACGGCAAGAGTGGGCAGGCCGTGCCCGGCGAAGACCACGTTGCGTCCGGCCAGCGCCCGCGCCGAATGGACGGTGAGAAGTTCGCTGCTGGTGACCACGTCGCCAGCGACCTCGCTGCTTGTGGTCTCGCTGAGCTCGTCGCGGGACCGGGTCTCAGTGGTGTCGTGAGCACTCAATGTCATGCTCGCCCTCCATAGTTCACAGGCGTCGAATATGCGTCGTGGATGGCCATCCGCTCAAAATGTTCCGATCCGAGGGTGGCAAGGAACTCATCGTGGTCGCTCGTGCCGCGGATATTGGTCTCGAGCCAGTCCTGGACCGCCGCCGCGTCGCGGGCGAGCGCGGACCACTGTCTCGAGAATTCGTCGTCGCGGTCGTAATAGCCCTGGACCGAATGAGGATGCGAGCCGCGTGGCACGGCGACGACGGCATCGACGACGTGCGCGGGAACGATTGTGCGGTTCGGGTCGGAGCGGACGACAGCCTCGTCGACGATCTCCTCAACTGTGACGATGAGTCGGTGACTGGCGAATGCGGCCTCGGTTTGAATCCCGAGCATCCCCCATGCCTGCACGTTTCCATGCATGTCCGCACGTTGGGCGTGGATGATCGTGAGGTCGGGATTGAGTGCGGGGACGACGTGGATGTCCGGTCCACCGTAGGGGTCGGGAACGGACTTGATCCGCGGATTCTTCGCCGCTAGGTCGCTGCCCCGGTAGGAGGCGATGGGCTGGAACGGAAGCTTCGAGGCACCGGCCTGATAGCGGGCGACCATTCCGCCGTGACTGTATTCGTCGAACCACAGCGGTTCCGGGTCCGACTTCTCAATGCGCCGCCGAAGCTCGTGAAGGGAACCGGCCGAACTGTTGGCGATGAACGAGGAGATGAGACCTTTCAGGCAGTTCGCTCCGAGCAGCTGGTCGACAATGACGTCGCAGGACATGCGCGCAAGGACTAGATCAGTGAAGCCCTGCCGGATGATCTCGTGCGCGGCAGCGACCGGCACGATGTGGCCGAAGCCCTCCAGGGCGACTGTATCCCCGTTGCGCAGATAGGTGCTGATCGCCTGGGGAAGACTCATCGTCTTGTCCATCGCGTTCCTCCTCGAACCTCGGATGACTGTGACCTGGGTCATCCTTTCAAAATCATTGATACCCGTCCAATACTTATAATGGAGACGATTAATGCAGCCATTGCACGAATATCGCCCGATCCTCACTGGGCGGCCGCCTTCACGATTGAGACACCGATATGGACACAAAGCACATCCGCGCATTCCTCGTCCTCGCCGAGGAACTTCACTTCGGCAGAGCCGCCGAACGACTGCATATGACCCAACCGCCCCTCAGCCGACTCATCCGGGGCCTGGAGTCCGACATGTCGGCACAGCTGTTCGAACGCAGCACTCGGTCCGTGCGTCTGACTCCGGCAGGACAGGCGCTCGTCGAACCTGCGCGCGATATCCTCATGAGTCATCGCCTCGCCGACTCCGCAGTGCAGGCAGCAGGGAAAGGCGAGGTCGGACATCTGCGCCTGGGATTCACCGGCATCGCGACCCACAAACTCATCGGACGGCTGCTCAAACTGGTCCGCGGGACTCATCCGGGAATCCACCTCAGTCTGCAGAGCGCCTCCTTCGGGATGCCGGCCATCGACAGCGTCGCCGACGGCTCAGTGGACCTCGTCTTCGGCTATTGGCCATTCGTGCCACAGTCGGTCGATACTCGCGTCGTCGCCCAGGAGTCGCTTGTCGTCGCCATGCACAGAGAGCATGCCTTAGCAGGCCGCGAGTCGGTGTCGATGAGCGAGCTCGCGGGAGAGGAGTTCATCACGGTGCCGCCGAATCCGGGGTCGACGACGATCGAACGGCTCTACGAGCTGTCGCAGGCCGCAGGTTTCAACCCCACCGTCATCCAGGTGGCTCCGGACACGTGGACGATACTCTCGCTCGTCGGTGCGGAGATCGGCTGTTCAGTCACAGTGGCGTCGGTGCCGAAGAACGCCTCCTTCCCCAATATCGCCTTCGTCCCCCTCGAAGACCCGAAGGGGCCGTTCCCGCTGCTCATGGCATGGCGCAGAGATGACGTCAGTCCTGCCCTCGCTGAGGTGCTTCGACTGGCCGAGCAGCTGTTCCCCACCGATGTCCCGTAGACTCACATCAGTAAACGATCACTCGAAAAGCAGCGTGGGCTTCACGACGAGGATGTGTGATTCATGAGTGTGCTCTATCTGGTTCGGCACGGGCAGGCCTCCTTCGGCACCGATGACTATGACAGGCTGTCCGATCTCGGCAAAGAGCAGAGCCGCATCACCGGTCGCTTCCTCGCCTCTCACGGGATCGAACCAGACCGACTCGTCCACGGAGAGATGCTGCGGCAGCGTCAGACCGCCGAGGGCCTCCTCGAGGGCATGGGCCGAAGCATGGACGCCCACGTCGACGCCGGCTGGAACGAATATGCCGCTTGGGAGCTCACCGGAGTGCTCACGGATCTCGACCCTCGCGCCCAGCACGATTCCAAGATCTTCCAGGGTGAGCTCGAACGCGGTGCGGCTCGCTGGGCCTCGGGCGAACACGACGAGGACTATACGGAGACCTACAAGCAGTTCACGTCACGGGTCGAACGTGCCCTCGATGAGACGACCAGCGCGATGGGCTCAGGCCAGTCAACGATCGTGGTCTCGAGCGCCGGCGCCATCGCGTGGACCGCCGCCCGACTGATCGGCGGCGGTTTCGACCAGTGGATGGCATTCAACCGGGTGACCATCAACACCGGCATCACGAAGATCATCACCGGCCGAGGCGGCACCAGCCTCATCTCGTTCAACGACCACGGTCACCAGGATCCGAAGAACGCCACCTACCGCTGAGGCAACGTAAGCCGAACCTGCGAATCAGCCCGCTGAGGGGCAAAGGTCGAGGCGGCGAAGGTCGGACCCGCGAGTCAGCCGTTCCCGCTCTCTCCCGATCGCCCGTGTTCTGTCCCTGTGGGTATCCCGATCACAACCGGTTCTGCAGGTCCGCAGCATCCGGCTGCGTCTGATGCGTCCGATGCGGCAGCGGTGTCGGGCAAGTCGACAAAACCAGGCTTGTCAGCCGACCTGTCACACGAAGTTCCGATGTCGGCTGAGCACACTCCGGTCTCCGGCAGAACGAGTTCGACCCTGTCGGCTGCCTCCTGGTCCCCGGCGATCGCTGCGACGACGGAGCGGATTTGCTCATAGCCGGTGTACATGAGGAACGTCGGGGCGCGCCCATAGGACTTCATGCCCACGATGTAGAAATTCGGCTCCGGATGCCCGAGCACCCGGGCACCATGCGGAGCGACAGTTCCGCAACTATGATGTTCGGGATCGATGAGCGGGCCCAACTGCCGCGGAGCTTCGACAATCGGATCGAGGTCGAGTCGGATCTCACGCAAGAACCCCAGGTCCGGCCGGAAGCCGGCGGCAGGGACGACCCTGTCGGGATGGAGCGTCACCGACTCGCCGCCACTCTCCGCAGCTAAGGTGCCACGACCGTCGGTGGAGAATCCGGTGATCGTCGTCGAGGCATGCACTTCGATGACTCCGGTCTCGACGAGGTGGCGAAGTCGCGTTCCCAAGGCCCCGCGTGCTGGCAGACCGTCCTGGTCCTCTCCGCCGTAGACAGATGCGGGATCTGATCGCCTGAGCACCCAGCCGATTCGCGTGCCCGGGGCTTCCTCACGCAGTTCGGCTAGCGCCAGGAGCGTGTTGGCCGCCGAGTGCCCTCCACCAACGACAAGAGTCCGCTGCCCGACGAACTGCTCTCGATCTCGGCCGACCACATCGGGCAGAGGCGATGTGACGAACCCGCTGCGACGGGCTTCGGCCTCGCCGGTCGCTGCGAGACCGGACTGCCCGAGCGGGTTCGGGCTCTCCCATGTCCCCGAAGCGTCAATAACTGCCCTGACCTGCAAATCCGCCGATGTTCCATCTGAGCTCCGAGTGCGGATAAGGAAAGGAGTCGATTCGCGCTGCGCGGTGCCCGTCCGATCCATTCCGACTCTGCTCACTGCCACAACCCGGGTATCGATGAGGACGGAATCTCGGAGTTCAGCTGTCTCAGCAAGCGGCTTGAGGTAGTCACGGATGAGCTCGGCACCGGTGGGCAGGCGGTCCCCGTCGGGCTCATGCCAGTCGGTGGGCGCCAGCAGACTGCGCCCCGCCTCGTCGATGTTGTACTTCCACGGAGAGAACAAACCGATATGACCCCACTCGGCCACTGCCGCCGCGACAGTGGTTCCCGCTTCGAGAACGAGCGGTCGAACACCGCGTCGGACGAGCTGGGCCGCGGCCGCGAGGCCGACGGGACCGGAACCGATCACGGCGACCGGGAGCTGTTCGAGCGCATAATCAGTCATTGGGCGCCTCCTCGGCGATGGGGTTCGACGTGGTCGTCGACAGTGTGGATCTCGTCCCTGCATCGGGGGCGAGATCGACGACGAGGGCTTCGACTCTGGTCCCGATCTCATCCCGGATTCGGCGCACAGATTCCAGGCCCTGACCTGCGGGATCATCCAGAACCCAGTCTTCGTAACGTTTGCCGGGGAAGATCGGGCAGGTATCGCCGCAGCCCATCGTGATCACGACATCGGACGCGAGCACGGTGTCGGCGTCGAGGAGCGTGGGACTGTTTCGAGTGATGTCAATGTCGAGTTCCCTCATCGCATCGACTGCGACTGGGTTGATCGTCTCGGCCGGTGCGCTGCCGGCCGACCGCACCTCGATGCGCTCTCCGGCCAGTTCGCGGAGGAATCCAGCCGCCATCTGGGACCTGCCGGCGTTGTGCACGCAGACGAAGAGGACACTCGGCTTGCTCATCTGTGTAGGACTCATACTCGGTTCACTCCTTGACCAGCGGCCGATGGGAAGAATCGGGGTCGCACCCAGAGCGCGACGTAGACGAGGGCGACGAGGATGGGCACCTCGATGAGCGGGCCGACGACTCCGGCGAGCGCCTGCCCCGAGGCGACACCATAGGTTCCGATCGCCACTGCGATGGCGAGTTCGAAATTGTTGCCGGCAGCGGTGAATGCCAGGGTCGTCGTCTTCTCATAACCCAGGTTCAGTGCCTTGCCGATGACCATCCCGGCAGCGAAGACGACGACAAAGTAGACGAGCAACGGCAAGGCGATGCGGGCGACGTTGCCCGGGTGAGAGGTAATTTCGTCACCCTGGAAGGCGAAGAGCACGACGATGGTGAAGAGCAGTCCGTACAATGCCCACGGCCCGACTTTGGGGAGGAATCGATCTTCGTACCACTGACGTCCCTTTGTCTTCTCTCCCACCGTGCGTGTGAGGAAGCCGGCAAGAAGCGGGATTCCGAGGAAGACGAGGACGCTGAGGGTGATCGCCCAGAAGGAGAATTCGCTGGACGTCGTCGGCAGACCCAGCAGGCTCGGAAGCCACTGGAGGTAGAACCAACCGAGGAGCCCGAATGCGAGAACCTGGAAAACCGAGTTGATGGCCACGAGCACGACGGCAGCCTCACGGTCTCCGCAGGCCAGATCGTTCCAGATGAGGACCATGGCGATGCACCTGGCCAGACCGACGATGATCAGTCCGGTCCGGTATTCGGGCAGATCAGGAAGGAAGAGCCATGCGAGCACGAACATGAACGCCGGTGCGGCCAACCAGTTGATGGCCAAAGAGGTGATCATGAGCTTCTTGTCACTCAGCACGTGTCCGGTCTCGTTGTACCGAACCTTGGCGAGCACAGGAAACATCATCACCAGCAGGCCGATGGCGATCGGCAGGGACACGTCGGCGACCTTGACCGCGTCCAGAGTCTCGGCGACGCCGGGCACGAGTCTGCCCAACACCAGGCCCAGGGCCATGGCGCCGATGATCCACAGCGGCAGAAATCGATCTAGTGTCGACATCTTCGCCGCCACAGGCGAATCGGTGCCGGCTGGCGCAGTGGAATGCATTGTCTCCCTCGAGGTCCTGATCGACTCGGCGCCGCGGTCACATGCTGACGCATTGAAGTTTATCGATACGATAGGACCACAATACATCGACAAGTGTCAATGTATGGGCATAATGGAAGAGTGACCACACAACCCGCGCCCCCTCCGACACAAGCGGACGACTGCTGCCCGTCGCTGACCGTCTCGCCGTTGAGCCTCGATGACGCTCAGGATTTCGCGCGCATCTTCAAGGCAGTAGCCGATCCGACTCGGTTGCGCCTGGTCTCCCTCGTCGCCGCGCACGAGCAGCAGGAAGCGTGCGTCTGCGATCTCACCGAACCCGTCGGTCTCGGCCAGCCGACCGTCTCCCACCACCTGAAGATCCTCGTCGATGCCGGAGTCCTTCACCGTGAGAAGCGCGGAGTCTGGTCGTACTACTCGCTCGAGGTGGACACATTGAACCGGCTGTCCGCGTTTCTCTCTACGAAGTGAGAGCACAACGGCAAAGCAGGGAGCTCGCCCAACTTCACGCGTGCATCCGCGCGCCTTTCACCACCCGGTCGACCCCGTTCTTCGCGCCGCGCAGGGCCACCCCGACGAGGTTGAGCTCCTCGGCCGGGACACCGGCCACGGCGGCCCGGTTGGCTGCGTCGTGGCCGGTGGAGAACAGCTCCTCGGTATAGATCGCCGTCGGGATTCCGCGACCCATCGCCTTCGTTCGGATCGACCGCAGCTTATCCCCATCCGCGGTCATCACCATCACCGGTTGGCGCAGCATCGGCAGGTAGTCGTTGCCGTCGGCGTCCCGGTAGTTCTCCCCGACCAAGCCCTCATCGCTCGTGGCGATCCCGGACATGAGGAAAGCGGTGACGTTGAGCTCCTGCCACGGCTGCAGGTCGTCGCGAAGGACGACGACGACCTTGGTGTCGAACCGCACCGGCACGCTCGGATCGGCGGACAGTGTTGGCGCGGCTGCCTCGGTGATGGAACTGCTCGCGGCCGCCTCGGAGGGGGTGGGCTGACCGTCGGTCTGATCTGTGGCATTCGTGTTCTCGTGCATGCATCCACTCTGGCCGACCGTGGCACTGCCGGTCTTGTACATTTGTTGCATGGTCGACGTCATCCGCGCGTGGCACCCTGCGGTCCCGCAGGTGCAGGAAGTCCTGCACGCCCGTTTCGACCATCACGCCTACCCCGCGCACACCCACGATTCATGGACGGTGCTGCTCATCGACGACGGCGCGGTGACCTATGATCTCGACCGCCACGATCACCTTGCCACTCCCGCGGCCGTGACTCTGCTGCCGCCGCAGGTGCCCCACGATGGCCGTTCCGCACTGGCTGACCAGGGCTTTCGCAAACGGGTGCTCTACCTCGATGCCGATTGGCTGCCGCCGACCGCTGTCGACGCTGCGGCCGATTCGCCCACCCTGCTCGGCGCCGATGCGCTGAGCACCGTCACCGATATCCACTCCGCCCTCGCCGATCCCGCCGATGCCTTCGCTGCCGAATGTGGTGTCCTGGCCCTGCGCGAGATCGCGAATTCCTGCCTCACGCCGTCGACCGAGACCGCGTCCGATGCGCCGCTCGCCCGTCGTCTGCGGGAGATGCTCGATGATCGTCTGCTTGAGTCGTTCACCATCGCCGAGGCGGCCGCCGAGCTCGGCGCCCACCGCAGCCACCTGGTGCGGGTGTTCACCACGACGTTCGGGATCGCGCCCCACCGGTATGTCATCGGCCGCCGGGTCGATCGTGCCCGCAGGCTTCTCCTGGCCGGGCACTCCCCTGCCGAGGCGGCTGTGGAGTCAGGATTCCACGACCAAGCTCATCTCACCCGCCATTTCCGGTCGACTCTGGGAGCGACCCCCGGTATATTCTCCGGACGGTAGAGGGCGGGGCCGATATCGATTCGGCTCCGCCCTCTGCGCTCGGATCAGATACGAGACTGCATCACAGCAGGTCGGTCTTTCGTCGTCGTGACACGAGGATAGCGGCGATTCCGCCCCCAATGAGGAGCACGCCGAGGATGCCGAACGTCACCGCTCCAGCGGCACCTGTCCTCGGCAGATGAGAGCCGTCGCTGCCGCGGTCGTTTCCTCCGCTGGTGTTCCCTCCGCTGTCGCTGGTGGATCCATCGGCTGAGGTGCTTCCGCCTTCAGACGTGCTCGACGCAGCACTGCCCGCATTCGAGTTCGTCGCGGCCGAGTCATCAGCGTCCGGATCAGCTGCGGCCGAGTCGCCGGCGCCCGGATCAGTCGCCGCATTGGCATCCGGATCGGCCGTTGCCTTGGCATTGGTGTCCGTCGAAGCTGTGTCCTGGCCGCTGGGATCGGCCGATGCCTGGCCACTCGGGTCAGCCATGGCGTCTACGTCAGCATCCTTCGACTCCTCGTCCTTGCCGTCAGGGTCCGTCGACGCATCGTCAGCACCATTGGGATCGGTCGAAGCCTCGGCGTCAGACTCCTTCGATGCGTCGGGGTCGGCATTCACGTCGGACGAAGTGTCCGGGTCGGATGAAGTGTCCGGGTCAGTCGATGCATCCGCATCAGGCGACGCGTCGGGATTTGCGGACGCGTCGGGATTTGCGGACGCATCAGGATCAGTGGAAGCGTCCGCGTCTGCACCCGGGTCTGCAGAGGAGTCGCCATCCGGATCGGCACCAGCTCCGACGTCCTTCTTGTTGACGATGTCGGAGAACGCCACGTCCCGCTTATCACCGGTGATCGTCACGGTCTGCGTCTCGTCAGTGAGCACATATCCTTCAGGAGCGCTGGTCTCCTTGATGCTGTAATCGCCCCAAGCCAAATCGGTCACTTCGAACTGCCCGGCCGCCTCATCGGCGTCGAGCTCTCCGTTGTCGGCCACGACGAAGTCCTTGCCGTCCGGACCCGTCAAGGTGAATTCCGCACCCACGAGCGCTCTGCCGTCCTCGTCGACCTTCTTCCAGCTCAGTGCTCCGGGAATCTGTTCGTTGACAATCTGGCAGGTGATGATCGCGTCCGTATCGACAGTCTCGGTCAACTCGAATCCGTCGGTGATGTTTCTGGTTCCGACTTCGCGTCCGTCTGCGGTGCAGACCGCGTTCGATCCCGATTGCGGCTGGAGCCGGTAGCCTTCCTGCTGCTTCTCGGAAGCCTGCACCCCTTCCGCCGGGGTCTGCAGTTTGAAACTCACCGTCCCGGCCGCGTCCGTGGTCTTCTCCACTCCGTCCATCGAGTCCGGAGACGAGATCGCCCAGCCCTCGCCTGGGTGCGTCGCGGTGTTCTTCGCGTGTTCGCCGGCCCCAGGGTCGATGAGTTTGGTGACGTTGAGAGTTCCGCGACAGCTCTTCGTGGCGATCTCGCGGAGCTTCTCGGCCAATTCGGAGTAGTCCGAGACCACATAGTAGTCGTCTCCTGAGGTCTGGCCCGAGACCAGCTTGATATTGCCCTCGTTGATCTCGCTGCCCACTCCCAAACCGACGACCTTGGCACCCTGCGACTTCAGTGCATTCGCCGATTCGATGGCTTTGTCGATATCGATCTGATCGGTTCGCGTACCGCGGTCGGAATTGCCCGGTTCGGATCCCGGCACCCCGTATGCCGTTGGCTTGCCGTCGGTGACGAACAGCACCAGGTCATGGTTCGTGCCGCCCAGCTGCCCGAGACCGCGGTCCCAGTTCGTGCCTCCCGAGTCCTGCGGAACCCGCCGAAGCGCGTCGATCTGCTTATTGAGTTCGTCAACTGAGTCCGAGGTTGCGACAGACGTGCTGTTGATGGGCTCGTTGGTGCCGTCGGGCCCGAACGTCGCAAACGAGTTGACAGACACTCTGCTGGGAGTCCCCGAGAGGCCGCTGGCGACAGATTTGGCGGCCGACTTCGAATCGTCGACGTCTCGATCTGACAGGGAATTCGACAGGTCGAGGACGACCCCGATATCGAGGCCGCATTTGTCGGCCAATGAGGGGTTCGGCAGGGGCTCTGCCGCGGCCTGTGCCGGCGCGACGGATGCACCGAGGAATGCGAACGAAGCAAGAACGGACGATGCGAGGATCGCGGCTCCGTGCTTCGTCAGAGGATGTCGCTTCAGAGACAAGGGTTGGCTCCTTCAGAAAAAGCCGTCACCTGCGCATTCGACGAATGCCAGGTAAGCGGATGCACTGACTATGGGGGTGTGAGGCGGCCCTGCAACCACGTGGTTCTGCAGGGCCGCCTCGGGCGAGTCCGGGACTCGGAGGGGACCCGAATCGGCTGTTGTCCAACTGCCGGCTCAGGCTCGGAGCGATCGTGGGTCTTGACCTCTCCATAGACTGAGACCTGCGCGCGGAGGCTTTCGTTCGCGAGTTCCAGAAGTTTTTCTCCGCGACACGGCAAACAGGACTACATCGAAAAGGCATCTCTTCTCCTTCGGCTGACATTTCGAGCTCACAGCACCGGGTTTCGAATGTTTGGGAAGCCGAGAACTTCTCCTGTAGAGTTTCAGCACTCCCCTGAAATACCCCGAACTGTTCCCCGAATCACAGTTGAGGTCCCCATGCAGATTCAGCGCCAACTTCCGTGCCTCTACACCGAGGCGATTAGCCGATGACCGAAGCGTGGTCATCATCGACCGATAGTTCCCGGTCCCCTTTCGGACTGCCGCGCCCAGGCAGCGAACTCAGCGACTCCGACCTCTGTGCCCGCATCCGTGACCACCGGCCCGAATCGGCAACTGCACGGACCGCCTACGGTGAGCTCTATGCCCGACATCGACTGCCCGCATTGCATTTCGCACTGCGCCTCAACCGAAATCGTGCGCAAGCAGAAGATGCCGTCGCCGAGGCTTTCGCCAAGATCTGGCGCGCGTGGGGGAACGGGAAAGGGCCGGATGAGTCCTTCAAGGCGTACCTCATGGCCGCTGTGCGCTCCGAATCGTACCGGCGCACGGCGACAGCCCGTGCGACAACGATCGTCGAACCCGATGTGCTGACGTTCCTCGCAGACAGCGAACCGGGCGATCACGCCGCCGAGGTAGCTGAGCGAGATCAGCTGGGCCGTGCCTTCAGATCTCTCCCCGACACCTGGCAGAACGCACTCATTCTCATCGACATCGACGGGACACCGACCGCTGATGCAGCCGAGAAGATGGAGCTGTCGCCGAATTCATTCAGCTCGCTTCTGCGTCGTGCCCGAGAGGGGCTCCGGGCCGCCTATCTGCAGGAACACGTTGAACCCAGTGCACCTGAATGTGCGGAGTACTCCTCCGAGCTTGCGCGTTTCGTGCGCCGGCAGCTGAGCCAGAAACGCTCCGAAGCGATCGAGACCCATCTCAGCCACTGCGGTCACTGCCGCCGTCAGTCCTTCAAGCTCCGCAGCGTCAATACGACGTTCCAGGCATGGATCACGCCCGCTGCTCTCGCTGCCGCGCTCATCGAATGGGGCTATTTCCCGGAAGCAGCTGTGCTGCTGACAGGAGCAGGAACGGCGAACGTCGGGCCCGATGGGCAGTCGGGTACGATCGCCGCGGATCCGCACTCAAGCCCGGCAGCCGCAGTTTCGAAGAGTACCACCGGCACAGCGGGTGCGGGCGGCTCCGGAGGCAGTACCACCGGAATCGCGGCCGGGGCGTCGGCGGTCAAAGTCGCCATCGCGAGCATCGCCGCCAGTGCCGCCATCGCGGCCGGTGCCGCCACACTTGTGAATCTTCAGAGCGACCCTGCCCCACAGTCTGCTGCTGCGGCAGAGACTTCCTCCGCGCCTGCTGGCCCACCGAAGACGACGCCTTCTTCAGTCTCTCCACCGCACGCTGCTGGGCCGGCCGGAAGCGATGAGAGAGGTGAGAGTTCGGACGAACGCGAGCAGAACGCCGCCGAGCGCTCCGCTTCACGCGAGGAGGAGCGGTCGCGGGCCTCTAGGGAGAACACTCAAGAGCCCGCCCCGCAGGAAAAGACCCAGACCCCCTCCTCGTCCGACCGGCAGCAGCCGAGGGACGATGACGAAGAGAAGGAACCCGCCGAGGCTCCGCCTGGCGAACCGGATGAGCCCTCATCCGAAACGACCCCAGAGACTGCCGAACCCACACCGGCCGAGGAGCCGACGGTCTCGAGCGAGCCCAGCCCAGAACCGAGCAGCACTCCTTCGGCCCCAGCAGAACCGAGTTCCGACTCCTCATCGGAATCGTCGGAAGGCACTGACGATGCGGCTGCGAACGGCGACGCTGGCTCCTCGGCCGCGCCCAGCGGACCGGATGCGGGGGTCGACTCGACCTCAGAAGCAGTCGCAGACGCAGACGATTCGACTGCAGCAGATGCTTCTGACGCCTCAGACGCCGACGGAGAAGACCCTGACGAAGGATCCCACTGTCACGTCGTCGGCTGGTGGGAGTTCTGCCACTGATCCACCGCCGAAGACAGAGAGCTCAGACTGCTCGCGGTGGATCGATCGTTCCGGTGCCTCTGCTAACTGGCCGTCAGGCGGCCGCCTCGCCGCAGACGATTCTCACGCAATCACCTGTGCTGAGCGCGGTGGGCATAGGCCACAGCCTCGGCACGGCTGCGCACGCCGAGCTTGCGGTAGAGCGCGGACAGGCGATTCTTCAGCGTTCCCGACACCACTCCGAACTCGCGGGCGATCTGCGCGATCGACTTCGATGAGTCGATCGCGAACAGCAGCGACTGCTCGGTCGGCGTGAGATCGGTCTGGAAATCGGGCACCGCCTGCGAGGTCTCAGGCAGATCGAGCAGACGCCTTCGCAGCTCGCCCGCCGCCACCTTGCCCGGACCGAACGACCTGGCTACCGCATCCCACATCGGATGCTTCGCCGACTCATGAACAAACGCAAGCCTCGCTCCTCGGGTAAGCTGTGTGATCGCCAGCACGGACGAAGTGATCGAACAGTAGTCGAGCACATGGACGAACGTCTCGAGCGCTTCGTCTGCCCGGCCCTCATGGTGGAGGATGTCGGCGCGCAACGCCATGGCCGAACTCTTCAACCTGGGCCCCTGGTCACCGGCCAGCGCCTGCCCAGTCGCGCTCCACAGTACATCGTGCTGGCCGAACACCAGAGCCTGCCGTGCCTTGACAATGGAATATCCAGGACTCTGCGGGTTCATGCGGTCGCCCAGATTCTGCAGCGCCTTCGTCTCCCCCGCGGCAACCAGCACGGAGCTGGCGATGTTGAGAATGCCCGAGAACCGCGTGCTCTGTGCTTCGGTCATCGGCAGGAAACCTACTTGCATGCTCTCCGTCAGCAGCTTCGCCGCGTGCGACGCGCGCCCCTGGAAGACATAGTGCAGGCTTCGTACGATATCGGGAATCGGCCCGAGGTGTTCGGTCGGCAGTGCTGTGTCGAGCGCGGAGACGATCTGCTCGGCGGCAGCAAGATCGAGACGGTCGAGGCTGCGCATTAACTCGATGCACAGGGCCGTGTGCTCATCCGGCAGTGCCTCCATCCCGAATCGGGACGCGGCCTCTCGAGCCCGATCCAGGTTGCGGTCCATTTCCGATCCGTGCCCGTGGCCCATCCCGGCCAAGGCGGTTTCAACCAGTCCGGGCAGCAGAGGGTGGGGAGAGTTCGGGGTGTAGATCTCGGCAAACTGGACAACCCGCTGCAGCATCGACATCGCCTCGGGAAAGCGACCGGCCACAATGAGGTTGCGCCCGTGTTCGAGGTTGAGCTCGGACTGCAGCATGAGCGTAGGTCCGGGGTGACTTAGGCCAAGGTGGCGCAGTCGATCACGTCCCGCTTTGAGGATCTCCAGCGCAAGTCGGTTCTCCCGATTCAACCGGTGCGTGCGCGCTTCCAGCGTGGTGACCACAGCCACCTCGTCGGCTGAGAGCGGCAATGCTGCCTCCTCGCGGAGCAGACCGTGGAGTTCGGGCACGACGATGCTGTCGAAGTCGGTGGCAGCCAGCAGCGTCGGTCCATCGTCTGTGCGAAGCCGCAACCGGGTCGAGTCGATACGGCGGGCCGCGCTTCGGGCCAGGGTAAGGATCGGGTTCGTCGCGAGGACATCCTCGGGGACGCTGAGATAGGCCTCGACGGCGGTGGATGCGTCGAGAAAGACATTGACCGAGCGGCGGGCCCAGGCCCGTTCGAGGATATGCCAGTTCCGAGTCTCGACGGCAACATCGACGACTTCAACGAGCCCGGATCGCTCATCTGCACGCTGCCGGCCGAAGGTGTCGGCGGCGGCCGCCCCGAGAGCCTCACGCGGGTTCTTGCCGGCGAGTCTCGGGTCGATCGCGGTGTTGCGGCGGACGAGCATCCGGATGAGGGCAGGGACAGCGAAGACCTCGTCGGGGCCGGTCGAGATCGTCAACAGCCCCTCATCGATGAGGAAAGAGGTGAGGTCCTCGGCCGTCGCGTTGGCCGTGTCGGTCACTTCGGCGGCGACGTATGCGGCGTGGACGAGATCGACTGCCACCGAGGTGATTCGCGAGGTCCACGCGAAGAGAGTCAGCAGGAAGAGTGCCGCGGATTCCCGGGAGACGCCGTCGACGACGGGCGTGAGTGCGGGCGGGAGCTGTGCATCGATACGGTCGGGATCGGTGTCGGCAACGGGCACACCTGCGTTCAGGCGTGACCGCAGGAGGATGTCGGCGACGCGGGTGCGACCACCAGCGCAGGTGAAGAACTGGGTGAGTTCGGACTCGGAGAGGACGTCGCTGCGTTCGATCGCTGCGGCGAATTCAGCCTCCGAGTACGCTCGCGGACCCCATTGTGCGTCGAATGTCGAGGGCGGTGGGGTCGCCGTCTCGTGTGGGTTTACGGCTCGGTTCGTATGGTCGTCTGTCACTGTCGGGATCTTCTCTATCCTCTCGGCGCGCGCCGAGGTGGCAGCGGGGGAACTGCGCAGATGGGCTGGGGATGTGCGTAATTGAGTATGACAGATCTGGTCAGGCCGAACGCGTCGTCGAACCTGACTGTTTCCTTACAGCCGCAGCCTCACCGACCCTTCACACCCACCGGTACTCGTACTCGGGCCGCCCCGGATTCCCGTGCCGAGGCTGTTTGATCGCCTGCTTCGTCGAGACGAGGTGCTCCAAATACCGGCGGACGGTGACCCTGGACAGATCAAGCCGACGCCCCACCTCGGTGGCGGAGACCGGAACCGTGGAATCGCGGACGAAGGCGGACACGGCTTCCAGGGTCTCGGCGATGAGCCCCTTCGGCAGAGTCGTCGACGATACCGACCGCAGGGCTGAGAGCGCATTGTCCACCGAGGCCTGAGTCGCCAACGACCCCGATCCGCTGAGTCCGCGCCGGAACTCCCGCTGGTTCTCCAGCTTCTCCCGGAACGACGCGAAGGTGAAGGGTTTGATGAGGTATTGGGTGATGCCCGACGAGATCGCCGACCGGATGACCTGCAGATGCCGCACCGCGGTGATCGCGATGATGTCGACGTCCTGACCGCGCGAGTTCAGCCGCCCCGCCACCTCGAGGCCGTGCGAATCCGTGAGATTCATATCGAGTAAGACGATATCGACTGGCGTCCCGGCCGCGGCGAGTTCGTCGAAGCGTTCGATCGCCTCGTGCCCGCCCAGACACGTTCCGACGACCTCGAACCCAGGAATCCGGGCCACGAAGTCCGCATGCGCCTGCGCCGTCATCGGATCGTCTTCGACGATGAGCACCAGCAGCGCGGCATCATCGCTCACGTGAGTCTCCTTCCGCCCGATCCTGACTCGAATCCTCACCATCAGTGGTGTGGTTCTCCGAAGAATCGTAGTCGCCGGGCGCGTCGATGTCCCCCAATGGAAGCGTTACCGTGAAGATCGCACCGCCATCGGAATCGACATCGATATGTCCGCCGAGGCGGCTCACCGCCTGCCGAACCAAGACGAGCCCGAAACCGTGCCGTCCCACTCCCCCGACCTCGGATTTCGCCGAGGCGCCGAGGTGGAAGAGCGCATCGATGTCCTCCCCAGCAACTCCGGCACCGGAGTCGGCGATGGTGATGATGAGCTCCCCGTCAGCGGCGACGAAATCCGCCCACACGTGCTTCTCATCCGAGTCCGCGACCGCGTCGAAAGCATTGTCGAGAAGATTGCCGGCAACGGTGACGAGGTCGCGAGCATCGAGTCGTTCGGGAGGGAGTTCGCCGGTGGCGGTGACGGTGAGTTCGATGCCGCGCTCATTGGCCTGCGCGGCCTTGCCGATCATGAGCGCGGTGATGAATGGCTCGTCGAGTGAGGCAACGAAGGAATCCGTCAGCCGCTGCGATTCCTGCTCGTCCTTGACTGCGAAGTCCAGCGCCTCCTGCACCCGGCCGAGCTCGATGAGAGTGGAGACCGTGTGCAAACGGTTGGCATGTTCATGAGTCTGCGCACGCAGGGCCTCGGACAGAGTCGTCATCGTCGCCAGCTCACCGGTGAGCTCCTGGATGTCCGTGCGATCGCGCAGGGTCGCGACCGTTCCGCCTTCATCGCGCCCGCCGCGCGGCTGCCGGGCCTGTTTCTGACTGATGACGAGGACACGGTCCTCGGTGAAGTGGATTTCGTCGACGGCGACCCGACCGGTTGTCAGAAGGTCGCGGACAGATTCGGGCAGGGCCACCTCGGCGAGGGAGATCGGCGTCGATTCCTCCACCTTGGGCAGGCCGAGCAGGGACGCGGCCTCGTCGTTGTAGAGGACGAGCCGACCGGAATCGTCGGCGAGGATGAGGCCCTCACGCAGGGAATGCAGGGCCGAATCGTAGAACGCGAACAGACGGCGCAGCTCCTCCGGACCATAGCCGAGGGTGACTCGGCGCAGGTAACGAGCGAGCAGCCAGGAGCCGAGCCCGCCGAGGGCGAGCGCGGCCAGGCCGACGAGGATGATCTGCGGCAGGGAGGCCGCCTGCGCCACCGACAGGGTCTCGAGTGTCACGCCCACAGCGACCATGGCGGTGACCTCGCCATCGGCGTCCGTGATCGGCACGATCGCGCGCACCGACGGGCCCAGCGTGCCCACGTATTCCTCGGTTTCGGTCTGCCCGGCCCGGGCCTTCGCGGTGGACCCGAGGTACTTCTTGCCCAGCTGATCTGGGGCGGGGTGGGTGTAGCGCGTGCCGTCGCGGTCCATGATCGTCACGAAATCCACCTCGGCGAAATCGATGACGGTCAGTGCATAGGGCTGCAACCGGGCGGAGGGATCGTCCCCGGTCACAGCCTCGGTGACGAAGGGATCGTGGGCCAGCGTCTCGGCGATGGACAGGACCCGCTCTCCGGTGGCGTGCCGGATGTTGTTCAGCGTCGTCACGTAGCTCGTCACCGACAGCGCGGTGCAGACGAGGACGATGAGGACGAGCTGGACGAGGAAGAGGCGCCTCGCCAGGGTGGCCTGCGCCGGCCTCCTCACGCGTCGTCTACTGCTGATCGTCGTCCTCTTCCCTCTGCCGCACCACTGAATATCTCAAGAACAGGTGACTGACTCCTGTTCCGCGCACCCCGGCGGACAGGGCAGGGTCCAGATTCTTGTTCTATGGTGCCAGAACCCTGAGCGCGGCGGTATAGGAACCGGTCGACCGGTAGGCGTTTTCGGTGGTCTCCGACCAATTCTGCATCGACGCTCGGCATGCTGCGATCAGCTGTTGTGCCGCCTGGCTGATGCCCGATCGGCGATAGACGAAACCGAAGTCGCTCTCGACGAGAGGCGCAGTGTCATAGATTCGCGCCCCCTGCCTATAGGCGGTCAGCGCCATCCGCAACGGCAGGAAGGTGAACATCTCTCCGCTGAGCACAAACGCCAGCTGAGTCGACCGGTTGGGACAGATCGCTCGTGGGGAGAACTTGGTGCCGCAATCCTCGAAGACCCTGGCCACGGCAGTGTTCTCACGGTTGGCCAGGTGTGACACGGCAATCGGGATCTCGGGCAGGTCCGCAATGCTCACCACATCCCCTTCGGCAACCGAGTCGAGGTCATGGGCGGAGTCCTGAGGCGCCACCAGCAGCAGTCGCTGCGTGCCGATGACCACAGAATCCAGCTGCGGATTCTCCGCAATCGGCAAGGAGGTGAAACCCAGTTCCGACTTGCCCGTCTCGACGGCTGCGGCCAGGCCGGCTGCGCTGTCGGCTTCGGAGATCAGGTAATGGAACTTCGGGTTCTCTCGAAGAAACGACGACGCCCAGTTCACGAGCGCGTCGCTGGAGAGCTCCGGCATCGTCGTTATGGCCATGACTCCGCCCCTGGCCTCTTGGATCTCACGGGCGTGGTCACTGACGTCGAGAACTCCTTTGAGCGCTTTGCGCGCGTCGCTGACCAGCGCTATCCCTGCGGGACTGGGCGTGAGTTTCCGCCCGGTGCGCACGAACAGTTCGACCTTGAGCTCACGTTCGAGCACTCTCAGACCTTGAGAGATGGTCGGCTGCGCCACGTGCAGTGCTTCAGCAGCTCGACTGACTCCGCCGTGGTCGACGACCGCTACGAAATACTCGAGGTGCCGGAGTTCCATCTGTTCATACTATTTCACTCGGTAGGAGTCCGGCAGAGTCCCGTCTTTGAGCGACTGTTTGACCATGGCGCGCCCGAGGTTCCTCCGGTGGATGGGAGACGATCCTTCGTAGATTCGCAGCCCGCGGACGTCCCTCCACATCCTCGGCACCGCATGACCACCAACGATTCCTTCGCCGCCGAGCAGCTGCACGCATTCGTCGGCGACCTTGCTGGCCATTTCCGTGCAGTACAGTTTCGCCGCCGAAATCCGGTGCCGGGCAATCGTTCCTTCATCGAAGGTCCGCGCACTCTCCAATGTCAGCGCCCGGCCCGCTTCGAGCTGTGCGAAGCACTCCCCCAAGGAGTTCTGCACTACACCGAGGTCCGACAGCGGAGCGCCGAACTGTTCTCTCTGGCTGACATGCTTCACTGTCTCTTCCAGCATTCTGGTCGTCTGGCCGACAGCGGTCGCGGCCACATGCATCCGAGCGTGATTGATGCCGCGAAGCGCCATATTCATTCCAGTGCCCTCAACGCCCCCGATGAGCGCTTCTTCCGGCACATGAACATCGCGCAGCTCGATCTCGGCGACAGGTCCTGCCTCATGACCGTTCATCGTCTCTGCTGCGCGCGTTGTGACTCCAGTGGCGAGACGATCGACGATGAAGCAGCTGATGCCCTCGCCGGTTCGGGCGAAGATGAAGAGCTGGTCGGCCCAGGCGCCGTTGGTGATGTAGCGCTTGTCCCCGTTGATCACCCAACCGTCGCCGACTTTGTGTGCTTTTGTTATCAGCGACCCGGCGTCGGAGCCGGCGTCGGGCTCGGTCAGGCCGAATGCGGTGACCGTTTCGCCAGCGGCCATCGAGGGCAGCCATTTCGCCTTCTGCTCGCTTGTGCCGAAGTCCAGCAGACCTTGCGAACACAGCCCGATGACGGTGGAGAAACGTGACCTGTACACCGCGGACGCGCGGGTGAATTCCATGGTGAGCTTGACCTGCTCTTCCATGGACCAGCCCAGCCCGTCGAGCTCGCGGGGAAGGGAGATGCCGAAAAGACCGAGGTTCGCCATCGATTCGACGATTGGATCAGGGACCTTCCCGGCCTTCATCATCTCCCCTTCGCCGGGGATGAGGACATCGTTGGTGAATGCTGCTATCCGGTCCAGATACTCCGGGAACGTCATCTGTCTGATGGCTTGGTCGATCATTCTCAACCCTTTCTCATGTGATTGCATCGGTTGCCGCGCGAGGACTCAGTACCCGTCGGCGCGTGAGGTGGTGTGCGGTGGTCAGTTCTTCACGGGGTGATCTGATCCGACTGGTGGCGCTCCCTGCGCCGCGGTCGCCCGTTCGCCATTGAAGACGACCGGTGCACCCGGCAGAGTCAGCGGTTTCCCTGTCGACGATTCAACTACCGACAGCAATCCGCTGGCGCACAGGTCGGGATCGTCGCGGATCTCATCCAGGGATCGGATGAGTCCGCAGACGATGCCCGCTTCGCGCAGCATGGTGACTGCTTCGTCTGCGGTCATTCCCGTGAGCGCGGAGGTGATGACTTCAAGCATGGCCGGCCGGTTGGCCACCCGATTCTCGTTCGATCCGAATCGGTCGTCGGTGAGCAGATCCTTTCGCCCGATGGCGGTGCACAGCGCAGCCCATTTCGCGTCGGTATAGGCAGACAGCACGAAACTTGATCCGTTCACGGTGATGACATCCGCGGCCGGAGCTGCGTGCGGCTGGCCGTTCCCCTTGCGCACTGGGGCCCGTCCGGTGAGCGAGTACTCCGCCCACTGTGCAGCTTGAGCATGAACAGTTGCTTCCATCAGTGAGGTTTCCACCAGAGTTCCGCGACCTTCACGGTCGCGGGCCACCACAGCAGCGAGCACACCGCTGGTCAGAGCGTGAGAAGCGAGAACATCGGCAACGGCGAATCCGACTCGTTGCGGTTGCCCGTCAGCTTCCCCTGTCACACCGAGGACACCGAATTCAGCTTGGGCCATGATGTCGAGACCGGGGCTGTTCGCATGGGGGCCGAGTCGCCCGAAGCCTGACACGACGCCGCAGATCAGTCTTGGGAATCGTGCTGAGAGGGTCGGCCAATCCACTCCGAGCTTCGTGGCCGTTCGCGGAAGGAAGTTGTGGATGACGATATCGGCTGTGGCAGCCATCGAATAGAACTCTTCTTTGCCATCGTCTGTGCTGAGGTCCAGCGCACGGCTGGACTTGCCGCGGTTGCTCGACTCGATCATGGTGTCGCCGAAGAGTCCGATGTTGCGTGCCTGTTCGCCTCTCGGCGGTTCGATCTTGATAACGCGGGCTCCCAAATCGGCGAGGTTCTGCCCTGCCAGTGGAGTAGAAATGTACTGTCCCAGGTCCAATACGGTCAGGCCCTGCAGGGGTGGGGTACTCATTCAGCTGTCCTTTCTGCTGTTGTATTCGGCGGTAGCGGCCAGCAGTGTGAGACGCGCCTTCTCCGGGTCGAGCAGCTTCCCGCCGATGAGAGCGCAGACGATGATGGCGATACCCACAACGCGGAAAGCCAGGGCGTATCCCACTTCAACCGTGTCAGCTGAATCAACGATGAGGCCGATGACGTAGGGAGCCGAGATACCCGCAATGCTGTAGAAGCCGATGATGCAACCGAAGAAGGCAACTCTCTGCTTGGCAGGCAGGAAGTCGGAGGCTCCCGCGAAGGCAATCGAGAAGGCCACGCTGTTGATGGAGAATGCCGCGACCACGAAGATCATCTGGATCATGCTCGATTCGATGGAGCTGAAGATGATGAAGCTGATACCGGCAAAGATGAGCGCGCCGGCGGTCAGGTAGCTGCGTGCCGCCTTCGAGGTGAATCCTCGTTTCAGCAGCCACCCGGAAAGCGCACCGGAAGAAATCAGCACGACGACGGCGAAGGCATAGGGCAGGGTGACCAAGGTGCCGGTCAGTTCCTGAGAGTAGCCCAGTCCTTCGTGCATGAACACGGGCAACCACGACGTTTTGGACGAAGTGATGATATATCCGCCGAAGCTCAGGATTCCCAAGCCCCAGAACGATCCGAGGCGGAAATAGTAATAGAAGGGAACTTTGATATCGCCGTTCGGATCGGCTTGTCCTCCTTCGTCTTCGAACCGCGATCGTTCGACGGCAGGAAGGTTCGAGTTGAGCACCTGCATCTGTCCGCGGTTTGTCATCCACCAGACGATCATCCACACGACGCCGACAGCGATGAGGACGAGAAATGCCGCATGCCAGTGGAATTTGACGATGATCCAGGTGAGTATGGGCGCACTGATCAGCGGAACGACTGATGAGCCGGCATTTACGATGGCACCGGCCAAGGCTCTCTTCTCGGGTGGGAAGCGCAGCGCGACGATACCTTGGCACAGAGCGTGCGCCGGACCCTCGAAGAATCCGAGTGCCATCCGCGACATGAAGAGCACCAGAAAGCTCGTCTCCATGGTCAAGGGGATCATCGTGGTTACCCACGCCAGCATGAGGACCGGCGCAGCCCACAGCAGGTTGATCCACCGGAAGAGTGCGGCGATGCCGACAGCGCCGGCGGCGAAGAGCCAGAAGAAGCCGCTGCTCAGCAGTCCGTATTCGGCATCACCGACCCCGAGGTCGGCCTTAATCTGTGAAGCCGCAAATCCCAGCGAAGCCTTGTCGGCAAAATTGAGGGTGAAGAACACCAGCAGCAAGACGACGATCACCCAATCTCGCCGCGTGGGCGCGGCACTGCTGGGTGTGAGCGACTGCTCGGTGGGTTTCAAAGTGTGTGGCTTGTTCATCTGCTCATCTCCATTGACGACTGGTGATTTCAGAATCTCAACATCGCCGAGGCGGAACAAGATGAATCTATTGCTAAACCATATAGGTCAAACCTATATGTCAGCCAGCAGCCGGGCAGACGCAATGAGGCCCGGCCCTGCCGAGAACAGCAGAGTCGGGCCTGATGCAATGGGATGCGCCGGATCCGTTCCCGGCCCCGCCGTGGTGGGGCCGGGACGGAGGTCATTACTTCGTGTCGCTCTTCTTTTTCTTCTTGCTGCCGCCGGAGAGGAGGAGGGCCAGGCCGATCGCGGCCAGCCAGGTGTCCTTGGCCAAGGCGATGCCGTCCTCGGACGGGCGGATTCCGTCGTCCTTGGTCATCGAATCGATGGAGAAGTAGTTCGCGACGAGGCCTGCGGCAAACGTCGTCAGTGCGGCGCCGGCGATGCGGGTGGGCACGAACGGCAGCAGCAGTGCGGAGCCGACGGCGATCTCACCGTAGGAGAGGAACTTCCCGAACTGGGCGGGGGTCATGTTTTCGACCATGGGCACACCGTTGGCGGCCATCTGCTGGAGTCCCGCGGCGGAATCCTCGTCGAGGCCGAGCTTGCCGATGCCCGAGTTGAGGATGAATGCGCCGGGGGCTGCGCGCAGAAGTGCGGTGCTGAGTTTCATATCCTGCTCCTTCGTAATGGGATCGTCACTGAGCCAAGACTATCCGCGAGAGCGCAGGTGCGCCACAGTACAAGGACTGTCGACCCCAGCTGCCGAGACTCTCAGCCCTGCGTGCTGGTGCGGATCCGCTCGATGAGGTCGTCGAGGGCGTCGTCGAACTCGCGCTGGGCGTGGTCTTCCATGAGCAGGCCCTGCAATCGCGACACCGTGGGATACTCGCCGAGGTCGTCACCGGCGGAGGACTCCTCCTCATCTCCGAGGACCTCCGGGGTCAGGGAGGCCGCTTGGAGCAGAAGCGCGCCGACGAGGAAGCTCGTGAAGGCCTTGTATGCCGCCACTGCCTCGGCGTCGGCAAATCCGAAGCGCTGCAGCGAGGACAGGAAGTCCTCGACCCAGCGCACGCTTCGCAGCGGCGGACGGAGCCAGGGCGCCTGAGGTGGCTGGGTGGCGATGAGAGGGAAGATCCGCGGATGCTTGAGGGCCAGATTCCGCGTGGCATTGGCGACACGCTGCAGATACTCCTCCCACGAATGGGAGTCCTCTGTCATGAGATCGTCGTCGAAGAGGCCGTCGATGAGCTCGTCGACCATGGCCTCGAGGAGGTCCCCCCGCCCCGAAACATGCCGATACAGTGCCATCGCCTCTACGTCCAAGGCCGTTCCGAGGCGACGCATCGTGAGCTCGCTGAGACCGCAGGCATCGACGAAGGCGATCGCCGACTCGACGACCTGTGCACGATCAAGTCGCTGCTGAACCACGCGCGCCTCCCTTTCCTCGTCGGAGATGTCGCAGACCGGGCGGATTTCACCGTCAGTCTACTCGCTTGATCCGACGCGTCGAGAGATCCCCTGATAACGCGATTACACTGTAAACTCCTCATGGATGACTAAGCTATCACTCTCCATCGACCACCCGACTCGCCGGATCTATTGCGCAGCGAAAACTCGGTCTGCTAAGTTGATTACACTGTAAACATGAATAGAGTTCGACAGAGCAGAACGTCCAGACCGATCCACACGAAAGGACGAATCATGAATTCTCACGACAAGGCCGACAAGGCTTCGGACAAGGCAGAAGAGCTCAAGGGCAAGGCGAAGGCCGCCGCCGGCAAGGCCACCGACGACAAGAGCCTCGAAGCCGAAGGCAAGACTGACGCGGCCAAGGGCAAGATCAAGCAGGTCGGCGACGATGCCAAAGACTCACTGAAGGGCGTCAGAGACTCGCTCAAGGACTCACCGGAGAACTGAGGGACGCGGCTGGAGGGCGGAGGCACTGTCTGCCTCCGCCCTTCGGCCATGCTTTCAGATTCCATGCCCCCGAAGTCGACGTGCCAATACGATCCGTCCCGGCGGCACGAGAAGAAGAGAAGATGATGGGAACTGACCGCCATGCTTTCGTCGTGGTGGCCAATCGCCTCCCCGTCGACCGCATCGATGGGGCGTGGGAGGCCTCGCCCGGCGGACTGGTCTCCGCCGTAGCTCCCGTGGTGCGCGAGCACGCCGGAGCCTGGGTGGGCTGGGCGAACACGCACGACGACAGCCTCGAGCCCTTCGACTTCGACGGGATGAGCCTCGTCCCCGTCTCCCTCAGCCACGACGAACATCAGCAGTACTATGAAGGATTCTGCAATGCCACTCTATGGCCGCTGCACCACGACCTCATCGTCGCGCCGCAGTACCACCGCTCATGGTGGCGGGCCTATCGGGAAGTCAACGCCCGATTCGCACAGGCCGCAATCAAGGCAGCCGAGGCTGGGGCGACAGTCTGGGTACACGATTACCACCTCCAGCTCGTACCGGCGATGATTCGCGCTCAACGACCGGACATCCGGATCGGATACTTCTGCCACATTCCGTTCCCTCCCGTCGAGCAGATGGCCCAGTTGCCCTGGCGTGACGAGATCCTCCGCGGCCTGCTCGGGGCCGATGTCATCGGTCTCCAGCGAGAAGCCGATGCCGCCAAGGCCCGCCAGGCTATGCAGAAGCTGCTGGGCATGGATCCCGAGGAACTTCGCGGCCGCATCGGCTCGTACCCGATCTCGATCGACGTCGACGAGATCCGGGCCGCGGCCGAATCCCCGGCGGTACAAGAGATGGCCCGATGCTTCCGCCGTGACCTGGGCGATCCCGCCACCCTCATGATCGGTGTGGATCGTCTCGACTATTCGAAGGGAATCCTGCACCGGCTGTGGGCCTTCGAGGAGCTGATCGACGACGGAATGCTCGATGCGCAGGGAACCTGTCTCGCACAGATCGCAGTCCCCTCGCGTGAAGGCGTGCGCGCCTACCAGGACCTGCGCGATGAGGTCGAACATACGGTCGGGCGCATCAATGGGAGGTTCTCCACTCTCGACGGCGATGTCATCCACTACTCCCACCACTCACATTCGACAGAGGAAGCCGTCGCTCTGTACCTGGCCGCCGACATCCTGCTCGTCACCTCCCTGCGGGACGGGATGAACCTCGTGGCCAAGGAATTCGCCACTGCCCGCCGAGGCAGGGGCGGTGCACTCGTCCTCTCCGAATTCGCCGGAGCCGCCGAAGAACTCGACCAGGCCATCATCGTCAATCCCCATGACAGGGCCGGCCTGAAGGCGGCCATCCATCACGCGGCCACGCTCAGTGAAGACGAGGCTCGGAGGCGCATGGATGCGATGGCCGACACCGTCGACGCCTTCGACGTCCGCCGCTGGGCGCAAGCTTTCCTCCACGACCTGCGAAACCCAGCATCTGCGGCGGCTCTGACGCCCAGCGACTGGTGACACCGACCATTCTGACCGACCTACCCCAGGAGACCACTGTGTACACGATGCTCAACAACCAGGAATCCTCGAAGTACGACCTCTACCTTCCCGGCAGGATCGTGGCCGCGCTCCATTACAAACTCGAGCCCGACGCCAATGAGGTCATGTTCATCTACTGCGAAGCTATCGAGCCCATTCAGGCAGATCAGCACCGCTGGGAGCTCATGTGGCGGGCCGTCGAAGACGCCAAGAGCCGACGCCTCAAGCTCACCATCACCTGCCCCATCGGCCTCAAGGCCCTCGAACAGCGGGAACCGCGTGCCGACGCCGGTCACCGGCACGCGGAGGAGCCGCGGGCCTGACCCTCGCCGGCCTGACCCTCGCCGGCCTGTCCCCCCTGGCCATACTCCTGCCTCGGCGCGTCTCACTCCTCCTGTGAACACTATGAACGCAACCGAGACACCCGTCACATCGGCTGGCACAGTTGTCGGGTACATCACCACCGCGGCCAGTCGTCGCGCGCGTTCGCACCCACCGACGGGTGAGTTCGCGGAAATCATTTGGAGGAATCATGGCAATGTCGCCACAGCAAGAAGGCGGGCCCGCGAATACGGGCAACGCCACCGCAGCGGCCACCGATCAGGGTGCCCCGCAGCGGAAGAAGGATCGCACTCACTGGCTCTACATCATGGTCATCGTGGCAGTGTTCGCCGGTGCCGCCATCGGCCTCATCGCCCCCGAGGCAGGAATCGCCCTCGAACCGCTCGGCAAGGCGTTCGTCGCTCTCATCAAGATGATCATCGCCCCGGTCATCTTCTGCACCATCGTCCTCGGCGTCGGCTCCGTGGCCAAGGCGGCCACCGTCGGCAAGGTCGGCGGCCTGGCCCTCATCTACTTCCTGGTCATGGCAACCTTCGCCCTGGTCATCGGCCTCATCGTCGGCAACTTCATCCACCCCGGCGACGGACTCCACCTCCAGCCGTACGAAGAGGCATCCGGCGGTGAGGAAGGCGGCATGGTCGCCTTCCTCATGAGCCTCATCCCCGGTGACATCCCGGTCCTGCCGACACTGGTGCTCGCGCTCCTCGTCGGTTTCGCCCTGCAGTCGATGGGCAAGGCCGGCGAGCCCGTGCTCACCGGAATCAAGCACATCCAGGCCGTCGTCTTCAAACTCATGATGATGATCATGTGGGCCGCCCCCGTCGGCGCCTTCGGTGCGATCGCCGCAGTCGTCGGCAAGACCGGCTGGGCCGCAATCGGAGCGATGGCAACCCTCATGGGCGCCTTCTACCTCACCTGCGCGCTGTTCATCGTCATCGTCCTCGGCGGTCTGCTCAAGATCGTCACCGGCCTGAACATCTTCCTGCTGCTGAAGTACCTGGCCCGTGAATTCCTGCTCATCTTCTCCACCTCGTCGTCCGAGTCGGCCCTGCCGCGCCTCATCGCGAAGATGGAGCACGCCGGAGTCTCGAAGCCGGTCGTCGGCATCACCGTGCCCACCGGCTACTCGTTCAACCTCGACGGCACCGCCATCTACCTGACCATGGCGTCGCTGTTCGTGTCCTCGGCCATGGGCATGCCGATGTCGATCCCCGAACAGATCTCGCTGCTCGTGTTCATGATCATCGCCTCCAAGGGCGCCGCCGGCGTCACCGGTGCGGGCCTGGCCACCCTGGCCGCCGGTCTGCAGTCGCACCGTCCCGAACTGCTCGACGGCATGGGCGTCATCGTCGGCATCGACAAGTTCATGTCCGAGTGCCGTGCGCTGACGAACTTCACCGGCAATGCCGTAGCCACCCTGCTCATCGGCAAGTGGACGAACGAGATCGACCTCGACGTCGCCCGCGCCACCCTGTCGGGTGACAACCCGTTCGATGAGCTCTCGCTCGAACCGGATGCGCATGGTGCCCCCGCCGAGGCGGCTCGCCCCGCAGAAGGCGAGAAGGTCGCCGTGAGCTGACCTTCGGTCGCTCCCGCTCCACAACCACCACGGGTGCCGATGTCCTCATCGTGAGGACGTCGGCACCCGTGGTTTTTCGTCTCCCCTCGCCGAGGCGGCCCTCCCCTGTCGTAGTGCTGTGACGAAGGGTTCGAAACATCGGACCAAGAAAAACTCTTGGCCAGCCAATCCACATTCGCGAGTCTTCCGAATGACACATGTCCGTCCCCGTACGGACGATTGCCACCGATACCAGAAGAGGACAGGGACCATGAAGAATCTCAAGCTCATCAACGCCCGCACCGTCTCCGGTGCCGCACTCGCGGCCATCCTCATGTCGGTCGGTCTCATGGCCGCGCCAGTCAGCGCCTCCGCTGCCGAGACCTCACCGACCGATTCGACCGAAGCCTCGGGGGCACTCATCAACGGCCCGATCATCGATCTGGGCGACCTCCTCGGCGATATCAACATCGGGCAGTTCCAGTAACACCTGATCCCCTGCTTGCTCACGTGACCCCACAGCCGGGTTGCGCTGAGCACCCGCGCGCCTCCTTGCCGACGGAAGCCTCGCTCAAGGAAATCTCCACCCAATGCGAAAGACACGATGACTGACGAGAACGCTCGAATCGACCTCACCTCAGCACAGCGCGGAATCTGGTACGCCCAGAAGATCGAACCCGACAACCCGACGTTCCAGATCGGGCTCTATATCGATATTCGTGGACCGCTCGATGTCAACAGAATGCGCAAGGCGGTCGCCACGACCGTAGCCGAAGCCGACTCGCTCAATGTCGTCTTCGGCGAGGACGAAAAGGGACCCTTCCAAAAGCTCGGACCGGCACGCAGCCATCTGCTGGTCCGAGATCTGCGGACGGAGTCGAGTGAGGATCCCGAAGCCTCAGCTCATGCGCTGATGCAGGAGGATCTCGAAACCGTCCACGATGTCGATGAGGGTGAACTGCTCCGGTCCCAGCTGTTCCACATCGGACCCGACCACTGGATCTTCTATCAGCGGGCCCACCACCTCCTCGTCGACGGCTATTCCGCCATCCTCGTCCTCCGCCGCGAATCCCAGGTCTACCGGGAACTCGCCGATCAGGGAACCGCATCGGACTCACCCTTCGGCAGCCTCGACGATCTGGTGGCCGAGGAGGCTCAGTACCGTTCCTCGCAGCGCTTCACCACCGATGCCGAGTTCTGGAAGCAGGTGCGCTCCGAGTCGGAGACGGCCACCGGCTTGGCCGACCGTCCGGCATCACCGGCACGACGGCTTGTCACCTGCAATGCCGACATCCCCCGAGAGCTCTCATCGCGCCTGGCCGATTCTCGGTCGGCACCGACGCTCATTCTCAGCGCCGCAGCAGCCTACCTGCACCGCATGACCGGGCGAGAGTCAATCTCGGTGGGCCTTCCGGTCACTGCCCGTCGCAGCGCCCTGTCCAAATCAGTGCCGTCCATGATGTCGAAGATCCTGCCGGTGCAGCTGCAGGCAGCACCGGGGATGACGTCGGCAGATCTCGTCGCCGGCGCCGGCGCTACGCTGCGTGAGACGCTCATCCACCAGCGCTTCCAATATCAGGAGCTGAGCACCGACAGCGACTACATCGGACCTTCGGTCAACATCTTCCCGCACGTCGACGACATCGACTTCGGAATGCCGACCGCCTCGCTGCACCTGCTGTCGACCGGCCCGGTCGATGACCTCTCGATCATCATCCACGGCATCGGAGCGGATCCCAGCTCCGATGGAGGCAGCAGGCCGGCAATCGTTCGATTCGAGGCGAACGCCGAACTCTACGATCAGCACAGCCTCGCCGAGCACCTGCGGCAGTTCCTCTCCGTCCTGTGCCAGTTCGACGCCAGTGAAGATCAGCACCTGGCGGGACTCTCGCTCATCGATGCCGGCGAGTCCGACGAACTCATCGCAGGGGGCAGGGGACCCGAGCAGAGTCTCCCCCGCCACACCGTGGTGGAGGAATTCTCCCGTCACGCCCGCAAGTCCCCATTCGCCACCGCGGTCGTCGCCGAGGACGGGCACATCAGCTTCTGCGAACTCGACCGACGCTCGACTCAGCTTGCCGACTATCTTCGGGACTTCGGTGCAGGACCCGGGGCTCGCATCGCGGCACGCTTGGGCCGGTCCACCTCGTTGCCCATAGCCGTGCTCGGAATCCTCAAAACAGGTGCCGCCTACGTACCCCTCGACCCTGACTATCCGGCCGACCGCATCGAAGCGATGATCGCCGATTCCGCGCCGGCGCTCGTCATCAACTCCCCAACCGTGTCGGGTCCCGCCGGAGAGACGAGTATGACCACCGATCGTCCCGTCATCGACATCGATGCGGAACTGCAGTCGGCAGCGCCCGTGCCCGAGTCGACCCAGGCCGGATCACAGCAGACCGGATCGACTCCTGCTCCCGACGACCTCGCCTACGTCATCTTCACCTCCGGGTCGACCGGTCGACCCAAGGGCATCGGGGTCGAGCACCGGTCGCTGCTCAATCTCTTCCACAGCCACAAAGAGACCATCTTCGATCCGGCCGCCCAACGGCTTGGACGAGGACTGCGTGTGGCGCACACGGCAGGGATTTCTTTCGATGCCTCCTGGGATCCGCTGCTGTGGCTCTTCGCCGGACACGAACTCCACCTCATCGACTCGATCACCCGCCGTGACCCCGAAACTCTCACCGACTACTTCGCCGCCCACGGCATCGACTCGATCGAGACGACTCCTTCATTCGTCAAGGCCCTTCTCGCGCACGGCACGTTCAGCGGCACCGAGCATCCCAGCGTCGTCGCCCTGGGCGGCGAAGCGGTCGAACGCGGTCTCTGGGATCAGCTCGCGGCCCTGCCCGAGGTGGACTCCTTTAACTTGTACGGCCCGGCGGAAACAACGGTCGACAGTCTCACCGCTCCGATCGTCGCCGGTGCCTCACCCGAACTCGGCGGCTCCGTGGCGAACACCAGGTACTACGTCCTCGACTCCCGGTTGGCCCCCGTTCCCGCGCAGGCGCGTGGGGAGCTCTACATTGCGGGGCTGAATCTGGCGCGCGGCTACGTGGGTCGCCCGGCCACCACCTCAGAACGATTCATCGCCGACCCCTTCGCCGACGACGGCTCCAGAATGTATCGCACCGGCGACATCGTCCGCAGACCTCTGGCCGGAGGCATCGAGTTCCTGGGCCGGGCCGATGAGCAGATCAAACTGCGCGGCTATCGCGTCGAACTCTCCGAGGTCGAGCTCGCTCTCCAGTCGGACACCCGGATCCGGTCGGCCGCGGTCATCCTGGGACAGAACCAGGCCGGCTACAGTCAGCTTCTCGGCTATATCACCGCCGATGAGCAGATCGATACCGCCGAGGTGCGCCGCCACATGAAGACGCACGTGCCCGACTACATGGTCCCCTCGTTCATCACACAGATCGAACAGATACCCCTCACCGTCAACGGCAAGCTCGACCGCGCCGCGCTGCCGGAACCGCAGTCGACGAAATCGGAATCGGCAGAACCAAGGACGGCCCAGGAGCAGGCCGTAGCCGAGGCCTTCGCCCAAGTGCTGGGGGTGGAGACCGTCGGCATCGACGATGACTTCTTCGAACTCGGCGGGCACTCCCTGCTCGCCACCCAGCTGGTGGCCTCACTGCGGGAGAGGTTCGCCTCCCCACCCGCCCTGAGCGAGATCTTCCACCATCCCACCGTCCGCGAACTCAGTGCCGGGCTCGACCTCGACGACACGGCGCAGGAGCCGGCAGACGAACTCGTCGCCGCAAACCGTCCCGCGACCGTTCCCCTGTCCTACGCGCAGAGCCGTCTATGGTTCCTCAACCAGTTCGACCCGGCATCCGCGGCCTACAACATTCCGCTCACCCTGCGCATCCGCGGAGACTTGGACACCCATGCTCTGCGTTCTGCAATCAACGACGTCGTCGCTCGGCACGAGAGCCTGCGCACCGTGTTCCCGTGGAACGAGGGTCAGCCCGAACAGGTGGTCCGCGCCGCCGACGATGCGCAGATCGCCCTGCCCATTGTGGAGATCAGCGAGGACCTCGTCGATCACACCGTCGATGCGGAGGCGACACACGGCTTCGACGTTTCGACGCAGCTGCCGATCCGGGCCCTGCTGATCAGGCTGGGCACCGAGGATCATCTCCTGCTCCTCACGCTCCACCACATCGCCGCCGACGGCTGGTCGCTGAGGCCCCTGGCCGGTGACCTCTCCGAGGCCTACCGCGCCCGGGCTCGCGGCGCCACCCCCACCATCCCCGAGCTGCCGATCCAATACGCCGACTACGCACTGTGGCAGCGGAGAACTCTCGGCTCCGAAGACAACCCCGACAGCGAGATCGCCGACCAGCTGGCCTATTGGAAGAACACACTGACTGGGGCTCCGGTCGAACTCAGACTCCCCGTCGATCGGCCGAGGAGCGCACAGAACACCGCCCGTGTCTCCCGCAGGATCCCGGTCGACATCGACGCCGAGACCCACACCGGTCTGCGCCGGCTCTCCGGCGAGCGCAACGCCAGCCTGTTCATGGTCCTGCAGGCCGCCTTCGCTGTGCTGCTGAGCAAGCTCGGTGCCGGCAACGACATTCCCATCGGCACTCCCGTCGCCGGCAGGACAGAGACGAAACTCGACGATCTCATCGGCTTCTTCGTCAACACCATCGTTCTGCGCACCGACACCTCCGGCAACCCCAGCCTCGTCGATGTCGTCGATCGGGTCCGCGCGTCCAACCTCTCCGCCTATGCCAATCAGGATGCGCCGTTCGAACGCGTCGTCGACGAACTCGCACCCCCACGTTCGGATCAGCTCCATCCGCTGTTCCAGGTCATGCTGACCCTGCAGAACACTGCCCCCGCGGCTCTGGACATGGGTGACCTCGACGTCGAACCCGCACCGGGGCCAGAGGTGTCGGAGGCGAAGTTCGACCTCCTCCTCGACCTTGCCGAACGCGAGAACGAGGGCGCGCCTCACACGCTCGGTGACATGCACACGGTCAATGAGGCTGCCGGCATCACCGGCTCCCTCGAGTTCGACTCCGCGCTCTTCGACGAATCCACCGCCGAAGCCATAGCCGCACGTTTCGTCCATGTGATCAACCAGTTCGCCGCCGACCCGCACACACCGCTGGGCGAACTCGAGGTGCTGCGCCCGGACGAGCTCGCAGAGATCCGCGCTCAGGGTCAGGGCCGCGACGCGGTCGCACCTGAGTCGACGGTCCTCGACGTCCTCGATTCGACGATCAGGAGGCATCCCGAACGCCGGGCGCTCATCGCCGACGACGGCGAGCTGACCTTCGCCGGACTCGGGACCCGCATCGATCGGATCGCTCATGTCCTGGCCGCCCGAGGAATCACAGCGGGAGACACCGTCGCCATTGCCCTTCCCCGGTCCGCCGACGCCATCGCGGCGCCCTTGGCCGTGCTCTCGATCGGGGCAGTCGCTGTGCCCATCGACCTCAGCTACCCCGGAGAGCGGATCCGGCTGATCCTCGACGCGAGCGCCCCCGCAGCCGTCATTACCGACGAGGCTGAGCTCCCGGTCCGCCCGGGCACAGCGATCGGCACCACCGAACTCCACACCGCCGAGGCGGGTCGACGTGACGATGAAACCGCCGAACTCGGTCGTCACGGAGCCGACCGTCCGGCTCCGAGCGACCGCGCCTATGAGATGTACACCTCCGGATCGACCGGCACCCCGAAGGGCGTGGCAGTCCCCCACAGTGCCCTGCTGAATCTGCTGGCCCATCATCGGGAGACCATCTTCGCCGAGGCGGGACTCGACATCGGACCGGTCCAGGCAGCGCACACGGCGGGGTTGGGCTTCGACGCCGCCTGGGACCCGGTGCTCTGGCTCGTGGCCGGAGCGAGCCTGCACATCGTCGGCGACGAGATCCGCCGCGATGCCGAAGCACTCGTCCGATTCTGCCGCGAGCACGAGATCCGGGCCCTCGAGACCACCCCTTCGTTCGTCAGGCAGCTCATCATCTCAGGACTGTTCGAGAACGTAACCGAGGAAGACCGATTCCCGCTGTCGCTCGCCCTCGGCGGAGAGGCCGTGCCCGCCGATCTCTGGCAGGAGCTTGCTGCAAACCCCAAGGTGCGAGCCCACAACTTCTACGGTCCCACCGAATTCACCATCGATTCCGTCACCGCCGCGGTCGCGGGAGACCGACCCACCATCGGCCATCCGATCAGGAATGTTCGAACCATGGTCCTCGATCAGCATCTGCGTGATGTCCCCCACGGAGTCGTCGGCGATCTCTATCTCGCGGGCGCCGGAATCGCCTCCGGCTACGTCAACAGACCGAAGGAGACGGCAACACGATTCGTCGCCGATCCTCTCGAACCGGGCGCTCGGATGTACCGGACCGGCGACCTCGTGCGCCGAAACCCCGACGGCAGCCTCGACTTCGTCTCCCGCGATGACGACCAGATCAAACTGCGCGGATACAGGGTCGAGCTCGGAGACGTCGAGAACGCCCTGGCCTCGGGCAGCGGCGTCACCCAAGCGGCGGCCATCGTCGAGAATCTCACGGATCCTGAATCGGCACGGCTCATCGGCTACTACACCGGGGACGCCGACGAGGCCGCCCTCCGCGATCACCTCGCCGCCCAGCTGCCGGCACCGATGGTCCCCCACATCCTCGTCGGTCTCGACTCGATCCCACTGACCTCACACGGCAAACTCGACCGCTCCCGGCTTCCTGCCCCCACTGCTTCGGGGACCAAGCACTCCAGAGCCGCGCGCACCGTGGACGAACACACCATGTGCCGAGTCTTCTCGTCCGTGCTCGGCACAGAGGAGATCGGCCTCGACGACGACTTCTTCGACCTCGGCGGGCATTCGCTGCTGGCGGTCTCCCTCATCGGCCGCATCCGGACTGCCTTCGACACCGAGTTGCCCCTGCGCGCAATCTTCGACTCTCCCACCCCGGCTGCGCTGCTGCATCGACTCGATTCTCGCGGCCCCACCGAGGCGGAACCCGCCGAGGACCCCACGACCACGGCGGAATCGGCCGACGGTGCGCCACAGCTGAGCCTCACCGCGTGGAGTCGGTCGCACGGACCCACCCGCCCGCAGCTGATCCCTCTGTCCTATGGGCAGGCGCGGCTGCACTTCCTCAATCAGCTCGACACCGACGCCTCGGACTACACCATCTCCCTGGCTGTCCGATTCTCCGGAGATCTCGACGCAGAGTCCCTCGGCCAGGCGCTGACGGACGTGATCGCCCGACACGAGATCCTGCGCACCATCTACCCCAGTGTCGATGGCAGCCCCGTCCAGCAGATCCTGCCCCCGGACGCCGGTGAGGGTCTCATGGCACGCCGCACCACGACCTCTGGCACGGAGACCGCGGAGCGAATGCGGGACGAGGCCGCCGTCGGATTCGATCTCAGCCACGACCTTCCCATTCGTGCGAGCCTCTTCACTGAAGGCGACGAGTGGGTCCTCCACCTGGTGATGCACCATATCGCCACCGACGGCGCCTCGCTGAGACCGCTGACGCAGGACCTGTCCACCGCCTACGCCGCACTGCGCGGCTCGGCCCATCCGATGCAGCGCACCCTCGAGGTCCAATACGCCGAGTTCGCGCTCTGGCAGCGCCATGTTCTCGAGGACCAGCAGGCCTTTGGAGCGGAGGTCCCACTCCTGGAACGGAAGATCCAAACCTGGCACGACCGGCTCGAGGGGATTCCCACCGACATCACCCTGCCCGCCGATCGCCCCCGTCCCACGACCGCCAGGCAGTCGGGTCGTCACCATCACTTCAGCCTCGACGCCCGTACCTCTGCCCGTCTGGCAGCGGTGGCCGCGGAGAACGGGGCCAGTCTGTTCATGGCGCTGCACTCCGTGCTCGCCGGCTATCTCAACAGGCTCGGTGCCGGTGACGACATCGTCATCGGCTCCCCCAGCGCCGGACGTTCGGATCCGGCGCTGGAGGACATGGTCGGACTCTTCGTCAACACCGTTCCGATCCGCACCGACACCTCGGCGGGCCCCGGCCTGCGCGCGCTCCTGGCTCGCACCCGCGCCGCAGTCATCGATGCTGTGGAACTCGACGACGTGCCGTTCGACCGTCTCGTCGAATCGGTCAATCCGCCTCGCGAGCTGGGACGCCATCCCCTGTTCCAGGTCATGCTATCCCTCGAGGAATCGGCAGCACCGAAACTCGAGCTGCCCGGGGTCACCACTCGCATCGAACCTGAGGTCGAGACCGGTGACGCGAAGTTCGACCTCTCGTTCACTTTCCGCCGCAGCGATGCCGACGCGGGACTTGCGGTGGTCCTCGATTACAACTCATCGATGTTCGACGCGGAGACCATCGCCGACATCTGCCGACGATTCTCCCGATTCGTCGATGAGGCCGTGCAGGATCCCGAACGACCGCTTGAGGGCATCGCCCTGCTCGACCCGGTCGAAACCCGGACGGCGATCGAGTCCCTCACCGGCCACATGCCTGCTGACACGCCGCCGCCGGTGCTCGACGTCTTCGCCGTCACCGCAGCCCGAATGCCCGATGCCGTAGCGGTCCGGTCCGACCAGACGTCACTGTCCTACCGCGAACTCGACGCCGCCTCGTCCCGTTTGGCGCACGAGCTCATCGACCAGGGAGCAGGTGCCGGCGAAACGGTCTCCGTTCGACTGAGTCGCGGCCTCGGCGTCATCGTCGCGACACTGGCCGTGCTCAAGTCCGGTGCAGCTTACAACCCGATCGACATCGACTATCCCCGCGGTCGCACCACTGCGATCCTCGCCGACGCCGAACCGCTCATCGTCATCACACAGTCGGGCAGCACCTCAGAGCTCTCGCCCCTCCTCGTCGGTGCCGGGATCACCCCGAACATCATCGAGATCTCGCCTGCCGACGGTTCGACTCGCCCCTCACCTGCTCCTCAGGAATCCACGACCTCAAGGGCAACCGCTGCGACCACGACCGCGACGCTGCCCACGCCTCACTGGGATTCGGCGGCCTATGTCACCTTCACCTCCGGCTCGACAGGCCGGCCCAAGGGTGTCGCAGTCGGCCACTCGGCCTTGGCGAACCTCCTCGCCTCCCACCGGGCACGGTTCCTGCCGACCCCGACCGATGAGGCCGACCGGATTCCGGTCGCCCACACCACCGGAATCGGCTTCGATGCCGCTTGGGATCCGCTGCTGTGGATGGTGGTCGGGCATCCGCTTCACATCGCTTCGGAGGCCGTCCAACGCGATCCACTGCAGCTGGCGGCCGATCTGCGCCGACTCGGCATCGGATTCTGGGAGACGACACCAAGCTACCTTCGTCTGCTCTCCGCCGAACCGGATTTCGAGCGCATGATCGCTGAGGCCGCTGAAGAAGACTCTCCGATCATCCTCGCCCTCGGCGGGGAAGCGATCGATCCCGATCTCTGGCAGTGGCTGCGTGGCCACCCGGGCATCATCGCCCACAACCTCTACGGGCCCACGGAGACCACGGTCGACGCATTCGCCGCACCTGTGGGTGCCTCCCCGACTCCGATTCTCGGGTCGCCGCTTGGGCGCATGCGCGGATACGTCCTCGATGAACGCCTCCATCATGTGCCGGCCGGGACGATCGGGGAACTGTATCTGGCGGGCGAGCAGTTGGCCCACGGGTACCGGGGCCGACCGGGGCTGAGCGCCGAACGCTTCATCGCCGACCCCCACGGGGGCCCGGGCGAGCGCATGTACCGGACCGGGGATCTCGTCGTCCGGCACGAGGGCGGAGAGCTCAAGTTCATCGGTCGCAGCGATGATCAGATCCAGCTGCGCGGATACCGAGTCGAACTCGGGGAGGTCGAGCAGGCCCTGCGCCAGGCACCGGGCGTCAAGGACGCCGTCGTCCGCCCGTTCGGCACGGACCCTGCCACGATGCAGCTCGTCGGCTATATCGTCGCCGGAGCCGGCGCGAGGACGGAGACCGACGACCAGCTCGCCGAGGACGCTGCCGGGACTTGGTCTCGGGACCTCCTCGCCGATGAGGCCCGCGACCATGTGCGCTCGGTCGTTCCCTCCTACATGGCGCCCTCGCACCTCGTCGTCATCGACGAGATCCCCCTCACCGCTCACGGCAAGATCGACGAGGCGGCCCTGCCCGACCCGTCGACCGCGACCGTCGGATCGCGACTGACACCACGCACGCCGCAGGAGGAGACCGTCGCCGCGATCTTCGCACGCGTGCTGTCCCTGCCGCATGTCGGCATCGACGAGTCGTTCTTCGAACTCGGCGGGCATTCGTTTCTCGCCCGGCCGCTCATCGCAGCAGTCAACGAGGCCCTCGGTGCCGATCTGTCGGTCCAGGCTCTGTTCCGCTCACCGACCGTCGAACAGCTCGTTCGCGAGGTCGGCCGAGGCGGCGCGGGGTCCATCGCCGACAGCCTCCACCGCCTGCTCCCGCTGCGCCGCGCGGGTACGAAGCCGCCGCTGTTCGCCGTTCACCCGGCCACGGGCATCAGTTGGGGTTTCGCCGCGATGCTCCACGGCCTCGATCCGGACCGCCCGCTGATCGGCCTGCAGATGCCCGGCCTCTCACCTGGGGACTCGGAGGAGATGACGGCCCAGACGCTGACCGAACTCGCCGACGACTACATCGACCATCTGCGGACGGTTCAGCCGTCGGGCCCCTACCACCTGATCGGGTGGTCTCTCGGCGGCATCCTCGCTCACCGTCTGGCCACCCGCCTTCAGGAGCAGGGCGAGTCCGTCGCGTTCCTCGGAATTCTCGACGCCTTCCCCACCGGGCAGGAGCGCAACGCCGATGTCGGCGAAGGGTCCGAGCTGTGGGCGAACTACCTCGGCGCCAATCATCCGGCGATCACGGAGACGACGGAGGGGCTCGATGACGAACGGGCCCTGGAGATCCTGCGTGCACACGGTGATCCCCTCGGCAATGTGGCACCTAAGACCATTGCGGCGATGACCCGCGGGTTCTTCACCCTGGCCAGGCTGATCCGCGAAGCCCCGGTGGAGACGTTCGACGGTGAGCTGGTGCTCTTCACCGCGACCCGGGACGTTCCGAACGGCACTCCCGGTCCTGACTCATGGCGTCGGTTCGTCACCGGCGACATCCACGTCACCGAGGTCGACGCCCGGCACTCGGACATGCTGAGTGCCGAGGCTCTCGAAGAGATTCTTCCCGTCCTGTCCATCCACATGGACGAGGCCGCCGAATCACAGATGAGTTCCATCCACTCCTGGAACCAAACCCCGCCAAGCAACACCACTAGGAGCTGAAACCCCGTGAATAACCCCTTCGATGACACAACAGGGACCTTCCGCGTGCTGGTCAATGACCTGCAGCAGCATTCGCTGTGGCCATCGTTCGCCGATGTGCCCGCGGGATGGGTCCTCGTGTTCGGACCGGCCAGCCGCGAAGACTGCTTAGAATTCGTCGAGGAGAACTGGACGGACATCACTCCGCGCCGACTCACCGAGATCGCCTCATAGTGATTCGCCTGGAGAACCTGAGGAAGAACTATGGGGCCTTTCGAGCTCTCGACGGCATCAGCCTTGACATCGAGGAGGGACAGATCTTCGGTCTCCTCGGCCCCAATGGGGCCGGGAAGACGACGACCGTCAAGGTCCTGTCCACACTGATCCGCCCCGACTCCGGCACTGCCGTCGTGGCAGGCCACTCGGTGACCGCCGATCCCACTGCCGTCCGCCGCAGCATCGGCCTCTCCGGCCAGTACGCGGCCGTCGATGAAAAGCTCACCGGGTACGAGAATCTCGTCATGGTCTCCCGCCTCTACGGGATGAGCCGCCGGGAATCGGCGGCCCGCGCCCGCGAGCTGCTGGCCGAATTCGGTCTCAGCGACGTCGCAGGCAAACGCGCAGGCGCCTATTCGGGAGGCATGCGGCGACGACTCGACCTGGCCTCGGCCCTGGTCGTGCGCCCGCCGGTCGTCATCCTCGACGAACCGACCACCGGGCTCGACCCGCGCGCACGGCTCGACACCTGGAAGGTCATCACCACCCTGGTCAGAGGCGGCACCACCGTGCTGCTGACGACCCAGTACCTGGAGGAGGCCGACCAGCTGGCCGATCGCATCGCCGTCATCGACTCCGGACACGTCATCGCCGAGGGAACCTCCACGGACCTCAAGGGCAAGCTCGGTGCCGAACGCATCACACTGACACTGACCCACCGCGACTCCCTCGACAGAACCCTGCAGATCCTCGACCGCATCATCGGCGACTCCGCCCACCCGCAGACGGACTCGTCGGGACAGCGCATCACCGCGTCCGCACCACAGGGACAGAGGGATCTGCTGCAGGTCCTCGCCGCCTTGGATGACGAGGGGCATTCCGTCACCGAGGCGGCCCTGTGCCGTCCCACGCTCGACGACGTGTTCCTCGATCTCACCGGCCAGCCCACCTCGGCGAGGCCCGCTCGGACACCGGAAGACACCGCCGAGGTGGGAGCATGACCCCACTCGTCTCCGCCGCTCGCGACAGCTCCGTCATCGCCTGGCGCAATCTGCTCACCGTCCGTCGGACTCCGGGGGCCCTGGTCACGGGAGTCGTCCAGCCGGTGATCTTCGTCTTCCTCCTCGCATTCGTCTTCGGCGGCAGCCTCGGCGGCGGGCCGTACCGGGAGTTCCTCATCGGCGGGATCCTGGCTCAGACGCTGACCTTCAATTCCTCCTTCACCGCCGTCTACCTCGCCAAGGACCTCCAGCTCGGACTCATCGACCGTTTCCGTTCGCTGCCGATGTCACGGGTCGCCGTGATTCTGGGCAGAACATCCTCGGACCTGGTCACCAGCCTCATCTCCGTGGCGGTGACGATGATCTGCGGTCTGCTCATCGGGTGGCGCATCACCGAGGGATTCGGCTCAGCCCTGCTGGGCATCACGCTCCTGCTGCTCTTCAGCTTCGCCATGTCGTGGATCGGTGCGGTCATCGCACTGACGGCCAGGAGCGTCGAGGTGGCACAGAGCCTCGGCCTCATCTGGCTCTTCCCCGTCACCTTCATCTCCGGAGCCTTGGTCTCGATCGACACCCTTCCGGGCCCGCTGCAGACGATCGCCGCGTGGAATCCCATCACCGCAGTCGCCACCAGTGTCCGAGAACTGTTCGGCAACGCACCGCCGGTCGGGTTCGTCACCAGCACGGGCTGGGCGGCCGACAACGCCGTCATCTATGCGATCCTCAGCTGCGTTGCGGTCATCGCCGTCTTCTCTCCCATCGCCGTCTCCCAGTACCGTCGGATCAGTCGGAGATGACGAGAGCCCCGATCGAATACCTCATCAGCGACATAACAGCGATCGAACGAGTGCTCGCCGAATACTCGTGGCTCGATTCGCTGTTATCACCGGACGAGGCCGCTCGCGCGGACCGCTTTCGCAGACCCTCCGATCGGGCGGCGTTCCAAGGGGCGCATCTGATCTTTCGACTCATGGCGGCTCGCCGCCTAGGCGTCGACCTCGAAGAGGCCGGCGAATTGGAACTGACACGCCGCTGTCGCACGTGCGGCGGCCCTCATGGCAAGCCGACAGTCCCAGGGGCGGAGCTCAGCCTGTCTCGGTCGAACGGGGCCGTGGCGATCGCCTCGGCGCCGGGGATCTCACCGATCGGAGTCGACATCGAACAGGTCCCTCCCGATGTCTTCTCAGGCTTCGACGACTACGTCCTCGGCCCGACGGAGACTCTGACCGAGGGCGGCGATTCCGTGCGTCAGCGCGTCGACCTCTGGGTGTGCAAGGAAGCCGCGGTGAAGACCACCGGGCACGGGTTGTCCGTGCCGCCCAGTGATATCGAAATCATGGACCTGCCGTCGGGAATCGGCCCACACGGACAATGGACGGCCACGATCGCGGCCCCCGGAAATTCCGAACTCGACGCACTCAACATCTCCCGGCTCACATGCCCTCGACCGTATGTCGCTGCGTTGTGCAGTGCCGATCGAATACCCGTTGAGGCTGTCGGTCTGGAGGAGATTCTCGCCGGCCGGTGAGGACGCATGCAGCCCAGCAAGGTCAACGTCCTCAGGACGGAGCTCGATCGCCGAGGACTTTCCCCGGGTTGAGGTTCTGCCCGGGGTCGGTGGCGCGGAATACGGCATCGACCATGAATGCCCCCGGCTCGCTGATGTCGTCGACGAGCCACGGCTGGTGTTCGGTGCCGACTCCGTGGTGGTGCGACAGGCCTCCGCCGGAGTCGATGAACTCCTGCTGAATGCTGTCCTTGACGTCCTGATACTCCGCCAGCGCTGTGTCCTCGTCCGTGTAGGGAATCGCGAAGGTGAAGTACAGGCAGGCGCCGCCGTAATAGCTGTGGGACAGATGGCAGAACATGAACCCCGGTCCGCCCTGCTCGCTGCGGGTCTGGCGGAATCGATCGTGCACCCGAGCATGGACGTTCTTGAGATCTCCCCACGTCACTCCCGTTTCGCAGACATCGCCGAAGACCTTGTAGTTGAGCAGGAAGTCACGCAGATACGGGGTGTCGAACTTCTTCTGATCGTAGACGGCGCCGGGTCCGGAGCCGAGGCTGATTCCGCCTCGGTGAGCGATGAGTTCCTTCACCTCGGCCTTCTCACGTGCCACGCGCTCCTTCGACCCTTCGAAGCAGACGTATGACAGGCACATGCCTTCTGTCGTGTCCCACCCTTTGGACCGCAGGTAGGCGAACAGGGCGTCCTGACCGCGAGCCGCGATCGTTGCCTTCACACCCTTCGGCTCAGAGACCATCGCGAGACTGAACCGAGTCTCGGGCCCGTCTGAGAGACGGGTGAACGCGGGCGTGACCTCGGAACGGGCGATGTCGTGCATGGCCTCGACTCCACTCGCCCAATCGGGGAAGAGGTAGGCGATGACCTGCCGCACCTTCGGCAGCCGATGCACCTGCACCGTGCATTCCGAGATCACACCGAGACGGCCTTCGCTGCCGAGGACCATCTCATGCACCGAGGGACCCGAATCGCGGCCCGGAATGGGCTTGCTCATCATGACGCCACGAGGGTGGACGACGCGAAGACCACGCACGATGTCTTCGATGTCACCGTACTTGTCCGACTGCATTCCCGATGACCGGGTCGCCGCCCATCCGCCGAGGGTCGAATAGCTGAACGAGTCGGGGAAATGACCCATCGTCCATCCGCGAAGATTGAGCTGCTCCTCGAGGTCGGGCCCGTATGCTCCGGCTTCGACTCGGGCGAGGCCCGAATACTCGTTGATGTCGATGACTCGACGCATCCTCCCGAGATTCAGCGAGACGATGGGACGCTCCTCATCCGGGCTCGGGGTCACTGAGCCGGAGATGCACGAGCCGCCGCCATAGGGGATGAGGACGAGATCGCGGTCAAGCACGAGAGCGAGGACAGCGGCGATCTCATCCTCGCTGCCTGGGTAGACGACGGCGTCGACGAGGCGGGTGATCGGCTCGTGGCGCACCCGGTAGAGGTCCGGCAGGGAGCGGCCGAACGAATGGACCACGCGCAGTTCGTCGTCGACGCTGACATTGTCCGACTCGACCACGGCGCCGAGCTCGTCGATCAGCTTCGCTGACATGCGAGACTCGGGTATGTTCAGGTCGCTGAGCGCCGGGGTGGTCGGCCGCGGAGCATTCCAGAGGTCGAGACCGACTTTGTCCTTGGCGATCGCAGCGAAGTCGGGTTTGGTCTCCCACCGGAAGTCGACTCCTTCGGCTCCCCAGCCCCACCAGCGGTGCCGCTTGACGTCCTGCATTCTCATGGGTTCGCTCATTTCTTCGTCCTTTCCGGCGATTCGGCGTGTTCACTGCCGACACTGATGTCGTCGGCTCCCGTGGCGAAGAGCTCCGCCACGAGTTGCTGCACCCGCGCGGTGAGCTCAGACAGCGATTCCTCTGATCGGGCGGTGACCGGTTCGCCGAAGACCACATGCACAGGTGGCCTGCCCGGCACCGGCCAGGCAGAGCCTTTGGGCATCGCTTCGTAGCCTCCGACGACGGCCGTCGGCACGATGGGGACAGAAGCATCGACGGCCAGCTTGATCGACCCGACCTTGAAATCAGCGATCGTGCCTGACTTCTGCCGACCGCCCTCGGGGAACAGCAGAACCGGCACACCTGAGCGCAGCAGAGCGCGGGGCAGATGCGCGCTGCCGCGTGATCCTTCGCGATAGATCGGAAACGCGTTGAAGAGCCACCGGACGAAGAGCCGCTTGTGCCATACGGTGAAGAAGTAGTCGTTGGCGACTCCGGTCGCAAGGAACCGCGACTGTCTGCGCGGCAGACTCTGCGCGATGATGGGCGCGTCGAGGTGCGAGGTGTGGTTGGCAATCACGAGAAAGCCTCGGTCGAGCTTGCGCACTCCTGGAGCGATCTTCACCGTCGGAGTGATCGTCGAACGGACGAGGCCGCGGAAGAGCACACGTTGGAGGAGGAATCGCATCGCGGCGCGCATGCGCGACCTGTACTTCGGCGGCGCCGGCGGGGAGAGAGTGTGATCAGTCATCTCCACTGGTTCGGAGCCGCTATCGCATTCGGATGGGCATTTCCCCGAATTTCTTCGACCGGTCGAGCGTCGCCGCCCTACCCCTCCTGCTGCCGACGAGAAGTGAGCAGAGCGGAAAGACGGTGGATTGCCGGACGCGGCAGCACCCGAAGCGTCGACGAGATCATCTTCCACCGCAGCTGCGGCACCGAGATCCTCTTCCCGCGAGCGACGTCTCGCAAGCACCCCTCCACGAGCATGTCCGCATCCATCCACAGCAGGTCGGGAATCGACGTTCCAGCGATGCCGGCTCGGGAATGGAACTCAGTGCGCACCCATCCGGGCACCAAAGCGGTCACACTCACCCCTGTACCTGCGGTCTGAACCGACAGCGCCTCGGAGTAGTTCTGCGTCCACGCTTTGATGGCGGTGTAATTGTTCTGCGTCAGCCCAGCGCTGACGGAGCAGACATTGATGATCCATCCCCGCCCTCGATGCTTCATCGCTCTGGCGGCGGCACCGCCGATGATCAGAACAGCGCGCTGCATCACTTCGAAGCCGCGATCATGTTCGGTGACATCCGGGCTGAGCAGGCTCGATCGGACCGAAAATCCCGCATTGTTGACCACGATGTCGATATCGGGTTCCGAACCGGGCTCCTCGATCCGAGCCGCCACGCGGGCCTGGGCATCTCGGTCGGCGAGGTCAGCCGCGATCGTATCGACATGAACGCCGTAGTCGGCGCGAAGCTGCTCGGCAGACGACTCCAGGGTGTCGGGGTCTCGGGCGACGAGGACAAGGCTGACACCGCGTCTGGCGAAAGCGCGGGCAAAAGCCGCACCGATCCCCGCAGTGCCACCAGTGATGAGGGCCACATTCATATTGCTACGATACAGGCATCCAAAAACCGGTCCGCACCGAATCAATTGTGTAAACCGCATCCGCGTTTCCACCGAATCGCGCTCTCTACCCGATAGGTTTCCGCATGCACCCCAGCCGATACCTCTTGACCGGTGCCACAGGGTTCCTTGGTCAGGCGCTGCTCCAAGCGCTCCTCGAAAGCGACTCGCACGTCGCCATCACTGCACTCGTTCGTCCCCGCGGAACACAGTCCGGACATGATCGACTGCAGCGGCTGCTCGGCAAGCCGGTGTTCGCTTCCTGGATCGATCGGGTCGGCGAAAAGACGGTGCGCGAGGCCTTCGAATCGCGGGTCACGGTACTCGAGGGGGATCTCGCTGATCTGCCGCCCCTGACCGATCGCTTTGACGTCGTCATCCACTCCGCGTCGAGCGTGTCGTTCGATGCCGCGATCGACGAGGCGTTCGACACCAATGTCGGGGGCGTCGAACGACTCTACGCGGCCTTGTCGGAATCGCAGCAGAGCCCCCACGTCATCCATGTCTCGACAGCCTATGTCGGAGGGATCGCAAAGGGCGTCGCGCAGGAGTCCCGGTTGCGCCACACCGTCGATCATGACGATGAGTGTCGGGCGGCCAGACAGGCCAGGACCAGCGTCGAAGCCGAATCCCGGCAACCGGAGAAGCTGCGCCGATTCATCCGCACAGCTCAAGCACAGAGCTCTCGGATGGGCCCGAAATCGGTGGCCGCCGGGGCGGAAGCCGCCCGGGAGAGCTATGTGCGGGATCGACTCGTGGAGTTCGGCCGCACCCGTGCCCAGTCCCTCGGGTGGACAGACATCTACACCTTCACCAAGGCGCTTGCCGAGCGGATCGGCGAAGAGTGGGCAGCCGAGGGGCATCAGGTCTCATTCGTTCGCCCGTCCATCATCGAATCCGCGTTCCGTCGACCGAGCCCCGGGTGGATCGACGGCTTCAAGGTCGCTGACCCCCTCATCATGGCCTACGCCAAAGGAAGCCTCTCGGAGTTCCCCGGGCACGCCGATTCGGTGCTCGACATCATTCCCGTCGACTATGTCGTCAATGTCATCCTCGCCCTTGCCGAACAGGGTCCACTCGAGCGGCAGCCGGCAGAGCACGACAGCAGCTCCGGACAGCCGGAGCAAGGTCATTCGGACTACTACCAGGTCGTATCGGGCACGAGCAATCCCCTGCCATTCCACCAGATGGTCGGAACCGTCCGCGAGTACTTCCTCGCCCATCCCCTGCCTGACACAGAGGGGGTTCCCACGGTGGTGCCCGAATGGAGCTTCCCCAGCTCCGAACTCATCGAACAGCGCATCCGGCTGAAGGAACTGGTCACGGGCGTCGGCCGCGAAGTCGTCGAGCGGCTGCCCGCCTCGACGCGCACACGCGCTCTGACCTCACGGCTGCACAGAACCGACGCCAAACTGAAGTCACTGCGTCAGTTCGCCGACCTGTACCAGCAGTACACGAAGACGGAGATGATCTTCGATGATGCGAACACGAGACGGCTGCTTGAGCGACTGCCGGAGGACTGCCCGACCAGTCGCAGGTTCGACGTGACCGAGATCGACTGGACGGAATACTTCCAGGACGTCCACATCCCGGCGATCACAGAACTCACCCGCAGCTATTCGCGCAGACGCCGCCAGAGCGAGGCCCCGCCCACTCCGCGCCCCCTGCCGCCCACTTCCGAGGCTCTGGCCGTCTTCGACCTCGACGGGACGGTGATTTCGGCGAACATCGTGCAGCAGTTCGCGGCGGTCGTGCGCGCCACGCAGCCGATCTACAAGTGGCCGGCGATGATGGGAACGATGGCCGGAGTCGTCCCCGGACTGCTGCGCGCCGAGTACCGCGACCGTTCGGACCTCATCCGCATGGTCAATCGCCGATATCAGGGCTTCGAACTCGATGAGCTCCGAGCGGCCGTCACCGGCCGCCTCGGGCAGACGATCCGCGACTCCATCCGGCCCCAGGCCCGGCAGCTCATCGACGAACACCGCGCGGCCGGTCACCGCACGGTCCTGCTCACGGGCGCTCTCGATGTCCTCGTCGAACCTCTGTCCGATCTCTTCGACGAGGTGGTCGCAACCCGGATGGACGTCACCGATGACGGTGTTCTCTCGGGCTTCCTCGCTAGCCCTCCGCTGGTCGATGAGGCTCGGGCGAACTGGCTGCGCAAATACGCCGACACCGTGGGCGCCGATCTGGGACGTTCGACCGGCTACGGCGACTCTCTGGGCGATGCCGCATGGCTCGAACTCGTCGGCAGCCCCGTTGCCGTCACTCCGGATCTCGGTCTCTACGGCCTGGCACTGAAGAAGCGATGGAAAGTGATGGAATGGTGACAAGCGACAGAACACTCCACAACCCCCTCGTCGAACATCCGCCCGGGCACGTCAGAGGACGACTGTTCTCCGATGCAGAGCATCCCATCGTGCTCCGCACAGCATTCGATGTCGACGACTATCTTGCTCACGCTCGAGGACGCATCGAATTCGACTCAGAGCGCATCGAGGTGGCCGGGGACGTGGTACGCGATCTCGGCTTCCTATGGCGACTGGAGAACTCAGCGCTGGCCGAGACCCGGGCGATGTTCGCCTCGTGGACGTCCAACGAAGCGCGAATCACAGCCTTCGTGACGGGATGGGGCTACGAGCGGTACTGGTTGGCGCGGGCACTGCGCGACATGCTCGAAACCACCCTCAGCCCTGAGGACTTTCGCGGGAGCACGCCACGGAGACTGCGCGGAATGTGGGTCGAACGGGGGCTGCCGATCCTCGCCCCTGTCGTCGGCGGACTGGTCAAGGAACCTCTCACCGCCGGACACATGGCCAGGCTCGCGATCCAGGAGGCGGGCCTCCAGGCAGCTGAACGAGCAGTGTGTGCACGTCTCAGCGGTGAAGCCGCTCGCGTCCTGACCGAGATCATCGACCGGCGCGAGACGATCGTCCGCTTCTTCCGTTCGGAGGCGGTGGCTCGGATCCGACGATCACGAATCGAAGCCCTCACCGCTCGTGCTCACCTCATGCGGCCGTGGGCTCCACTGAGGATCGTCGGAGTGCCCGAACCGGATGAGGCCGGCGCTCTGACAAGCATCTTCGCATCTGCCTCCGACAGACGACGTCTGATCGACTCGGATGCCGAGATCGGACGGTTCCTGCCGGGGAACCCTCAGCCTTCGATGAACCAAGTGACGGCGGCGCTGCGCTCGACGCGCAGAGCCCATGCTCAAGCAGGGAGAAACCATGGCCTTTGACTTCGACAAGTACGCCGAGACGTCCGAGGCGGTGAACTGGACCGATCTGGATCTCGATGTGTTCGATGACATGCCCTTGGACAGAGACACTCTCCGGTCGGTGCGATACATGTGCGACGTCGAATACCACACCACATGTTTCGTCAGGGAGCTGCTCGTCACTCCTTCACACAGTGAGGACGCCACGGCGGCATTCATGACCATGTGGAACCGTGAGGAGTTCTGGCATGGAGAGGCGTTGGCCGCCGTGCTCGAGAAACACGGAATCCACGTCGATTACGACGAGGTCAAAGCCAAGCGGATGAGCTTGGGGTGGAAACTCGCTCTCGGGCCTGCAAAGCAGTCGCTGCTGTCGAACATGGTGGGCACGGACTTCATTGCCGTGCATATGGCTTGGGGTGCGGCCAACGAACTCTCCGCCACAGCCGGATATCGCAGGATGGCGGCGATGCAGGACCACCCGGTGCTCTCTCCGCTGCTTGAGCGCATCGCCAAACAGGAGACTCGACATGTGGCCTTCTACACGACTCAGGCACGACAGAGGCTCGAGGACAACCCACGAGCTCAGAAGATCGTGCGCCTGGCGCTGGGAAAGCTGTGGAAGCCCGTGGGCTCAGGGATGATGGACGATGCCGAAGTCAAGCATGTGATGAGTCATCTCTTCCAGGATCACACAGACGAACTGGACAAGCTCGATAAGAGCGTCCAGAAGCTGCCGGGTCTGGACTCGCTGACCATCTTCCGCGATGCCTTCGCCCGCTTGGGAGTCGGCTGACTGCAGCCGGTTCCGCGAAGGATTACTCACTTTTCTTCTCCATCCA
>NZ_JAHQRN010000011.1:0-121881 GCF_024895295.1 Brevibacterium sediminis
AAGGGGAGAAGAACGGACCGCGACCCTTTTGAGGGTGCGGTCCGTTTTCGGGTTTTCGCGAAGAGAAGCGATTCAGCCTGCACAGTCTGTGCAGATGGGGACACCGCCTTCTTCGGTCGCAAGCTGAGAACGATGGCGGACCAGGAAGCACTCCATGCAGGTGAACTCATCGTTCTGCTTCGGCAGGACCCGAACGGAGAGCTCTTCGTTCGACAGGTCCGCACCGGGAAGTTCGAAGCCTTCGGCTACTGCAGTCTCGTCTTCGTCGATCTTGCTCGCCTGAGCCTGGGAACGCTGGGCCTTGAGCTGCTCGATCGAATCGCTTTTGATCTCATCGTCTTGCTTGCGAGGTGCGTCGTAGTCTGTTGCCATATGGCCTCATCGCTCTCTGTCCGGAGGGGGTGCCGAAGAGGAGCATCTTCTCCTCTTCCGAGATGTGTCCCCAGCATTGTGCACTGTATGCTTGCCGTTGGCAAGATGGAATGAGCACCTGATGCGGTGATTCTCGTCACCAGCTTGTCCGCATGGACGGAGCACACATAGAGTTCACGAAATGCTCTGCAAGAATGCTTGTGATGGACAGCACCGACAGCACGCTCTGTCGGTCGAATACCGGGCTCGTCCCCTGTGGAGGCGGCCCGAGGAAGGACGGATCCACAATGAGTGAATTCGCTGATCAGCTCGACACACGAATCGATGATGTCCGTCATCGCATTCACGAGGCCCGTTCCGCCGGTGACGACTTCCTCGTCGAAAATCTCATCGACGACCTGCAGAACCTGATGGAATTGGCCGGACGCAACGATGTCGACACCGGTCCCATCGCCGAGGTGATCCAGGCCGAGACGGGAGCCCTGCCGGTCATCCCGAGTCCCGACGACTACTGAGAGAACACACAGCAAAGAACCCTCCCTCACCGATTCGGTGAGGGAGGGTTCATTCGTCTTCAGGACTCAGTTCGCCATGGCCCAGTTCGGATAGGTTGCACGTTCGATGCGGCCGCGGCAGCAGTCGATGCTGCAGGCTCCGCTGCCAGGCACCAGAGCCTTCGTCCCGGGCAGAGCCGGAACGTCGACGTCTTCCCCGCGCAGCTGAGCCACGCGCTCCTCGACGAGGTCGACGAGTCCCCTGACGAAGGCGTCATGGGTGCCGACGGTGTCGACCCGGGTGAAGTCGAGACCGAGTTCCTCAGCAGTCTCCTTCGCTTCGGTGTCGAGGTCGAAAGCGACCTCCATATGGTCGGAGATGAAACCGATGGGCACGAGCACGACACCGGTCACCCCCTCCTCGGCGAGTTCGGTCATCCGGTCGTTGACATCGGGTTCGAGCCAGGGCACCTCAGGCGAGCCGGAACGTGAGCAGTAGACGAGTTCGGACGGAACACGATCGGCCTCATCGATGCGCCCCATGAGGTGGTCGATGAGTTCTTCGTGCTGGGCTCGGTATCCGTTGGTGGTCACCTCTGAGGCGTCCTGCATGACGTTCGGGATCGAGTGGGTGACGAAGAGGATCCGGTGCTTGGTCGAATCGATCTGGCCGACCTTCGACCGGAAATCGGCGAGGCCGTCGCCGAGGCAGTCGGCGCAGGCGTCGGCGTAGCCGGGATGGTTGTAGAACTGACGGATCTTGTCGATCGAGACGGTGAGACCCTCGTCCTTGAGCGTGTCGATCGTCTTCGCGAAGTCCTCACGGTACTGCCGGCACGACGAGTAGGAGGAATACGCGGAGGTGTCGATCGAGAGGAACTGCGTGGCACCGTCCTGTGCCAGCTTGCGCACCTCGTCGGTGAGATAAGGATCCCAGTTGCGGTTGCCCCAGATCAGCGGGGTCTCGATTCCGCGGCGATCGAGTTCGTCGCGCAGCGCGGCCAGCAGCGCCTTGTTCTGATCGTTGATCGGAGACTTGCCTCCGAAACCGAAATAGTGCTCCCCCACCTCCTCGAGCCGTTCCTCGGGAATCCCGCGGCCGGCGGTGACGTTGCGCAGGAATGGAACCACTTCTTCTGGGGCCTCCGGTCCTCCGAATGACATGAGGATCAGGGCGTCGATGGGTGCAGTCGTATTCACCTTCCCGATTTTACAGACTGTAGAGCCGCTCGGCCCGCTGTCCGCACAGTGAGCCGCGCCCACTCACGGTGCAGACGCCGACCGGAGGGTCCGAGGCCCGCCCTCGCCGGTGTCGTGGCGACGCCGGCGGCGTGGTGGCGACGCTGTCGGAGCCGACGCGCAGGTTCCCCTTTCGCACATTTCTCGCACGTGCGTGGCCGGTCTCACAGAATCACCCCGCCGGCTCCCGATCTGCCCCGTGATTTCGCGACTCGCGCGGAAATCTGCCCGGCACGACGCGCCGAACGTGACACGATGCTTCTGAGACGCGACAAAGGAGCTTAAGGCAATGCGTGAACTGATCTTGAACGGAGTCAACGCAGACGGCACACATCTGCTGTTGAACGACGAGAACGGGCTTCAGTACCGAGTCGTCCTCGATGAGGCTCTCTTCGCCGCGGTCCGAAGGGACCGCTCCCACCCCAAGTCCGAGACTCCCGTGCGCCCGAAAGAGATCCAGGCCATGATCCGCGGCGGCATGGACGCCGAGGAGGTCGTGGCCGCCACCGGTGCCGACATCGATTACGTGCGCACTTACGAAGGTCCGGCGATGGCCGAACGCGAACGCACCGCCTACCTCGCCAGCCGCCATCCCATCTATTCCGATCATGATCCCAACGGTGAACCGACTCCGCTCATCGAGCTGTGTCAGGAACGCCTGGCGATGCGCGACGTCGATATCGAGACGATGGAGTGGGATTCCTGGAAGCAGCAGGACGGCAACTGGTACATCCAACTCAGCTTCACCGCCGCTGATCGTGTCCGCACCGCCAGCTGGCATTACTACCGCCGTTCGCTGACCCCGATCGACGATGAGGCGAAGTGGCTCGCCGATTCCGGTCCCACCGACACCGGACCGATCCCGAACTACGGCAGCGGGGCCGAACGACAGAGGAACACCGAGGAGGTCGATGTCCTCCCGGCGACCGATCAGTCGTCCGCGTCGATCGCCGCCGACGGACCGGTCCGGCCCACCGCCGGTTCGGCGCCGTCGCAGCAGGCCCGCGATCATCAGGCCGAAACCGGCCGGATTCTGGAGAATCTGCGCAAGCGCCGCCACGCCGAGGAAGAGCCGCGGACCCGTCTGCGCGCGGTCACCGAGGACCCCGAGACTCACCCGCAGGGAGCGCACACCGCTCCGGGCCAGCCCGAAGCCGCCACCGATGACGAAGTCTTCGCCTTCGAAGATGCGGCTGCCTCGGCTGAGGAACCGCAGGAGCCGACCGAGAAGGTCGGCGTCTTCGACGACGAGAATCAGCTCTCCCTGCTCAATGAGCCCGGAGTGAGCGATCACGACGATCAGTTCAAGGACTCGGCCTCGGCGAAGGATACGAAGCCGAAGTCGAAGAAGAACTCGCGTGCCTCGATCCCGAGCTGGGACGAGATCATGTTCGGGTCGAAACGGGACTGACCTCAGACTCTCGAGTGTTCGCCCTCGGGGTCGCGTGTGCCGAGGCCCGCTGCACCCGGTTCGACTGTGCCGAGGTCGACGACCTCATCGCCGTCCGAGATCAGTCTCCTGTCATGGGTGACCATGATGACCGTGCGGTCGCCCAGGCTCCCGCGGAGATCGTCGATGAGCAGCCGAGCCGTCTCATCGTCCAAGTGCGCCGTCGGTTCGTCGAGGACGATCACATCGGCTCCGGTCAGCAGGGTTCTGGCCACTGCCAAACGCTGTCGCTGACCGCCGGAGATCTCCGCTCCGTGGTCGCCGACCCACCGGTCGAGCCCCGCAGAGTCGGCCCAGTCGCTCAGTCCTGCCGCTCTCAGCACGGAGATCATCTCGTCGTCCCCGGGGACCGACCGCCCGGCGAGTGCGAGATTGCCGCGCACTGTGGAGCGGAAGACGTGTGCCTCCTGAGGGCACCAGGCGATTCGGCCGACGAGGTCTTCGGGTGAGCAGGTGAGCATATCGTGGTCGGTCCCGCTCCGGTCACGGGCACGGTAGCTGCCGGACCAGGGGTCGAGGAACCGCAGGAGCACGCTCAGGCTCGTCGTCTTACCGGATCCGCTGTCACCGCACAGCACGGTCCAACTGCCGCGTTGAGCTCTCAGGTCCAGTCCTGCGACGACAGCCTGATCGTCCCATCCGACGGTGATCTCATCGAATTCGAGGGCGTCGACGCCGACGAGCTCGACCGGGCCAGAGCGGCACGACGAGTCGTCGCTCTCGCCGGCCGTCGTTCCGGCAGCAGGAGCCTGCACTTCGACGTCGTGTCCCGAGTCCTCGGCTTCGCGGTCCGCCGCGCTGTCTGCATTGGGCAGACTGTCCAGTGCCGATCCCAGGGCGGGCAGCTGGCGGAACGCTTCGAGTGCCGAAGCGAACACTTCGCCCAGGCCCAAGGCCATGAGGGAGAGCACCGCGACGATCTCGGTCGGAGCATCCGTGGACACCGCCAGGATCACTGCGGTGGTGAACGTGCTCAGCTGCAGCCACAGTTGGGCGAGCCCGAAGTTGCGGGCGGAGGCCTTCTGCTTCTTCTCGAGGTCGGCCTCCAAGTCGGCCAACAGGCCGAGGACCGCAGAGTCGACCCGGTTCGTGCGCAGATCGTCCTTTGCGTACAGAGCGCGAGTGAGCACGGACAGGATCCGGTTGCGGTCCTCCCTGATTCCGTACGCCAACCGGCTCTCTGCCCGGATGACGAGAATCGGGACGATGACGAGGTTGACGGCGCCCACCAGGACGAACCAGACCAGTGACCTCACGTCGAGAAGTGCTGCGGTGATGCTCACGCCGATGACGACCATGGTGGAGACGAAAGGCGGGAACAGAGTCCGGGGCACCAGGTCGCGGACGTCGTCGGCGTCGGCTACCATGGCGCGCAGCGCCGAATCCGAGGTCAGCAGACGCCGATCACTCATGCCGACGCTCTCGAAGTGCTCCCACAGCCGTGTGCGCAGTTTCGTGAGCGCGGCGAAGATCGCCGAGTGGAGTCTCAGCCGGCTGGCGTAGAGCAGCACGGAGCGACTGAGACCGAAGAATCGCACACCGACGATGGCGACCATGAGCAGCATGATCGGCGGCTGGTACGAAGCTTCGACGATGAGCCATGCGGAGACGGCAGTCAGGGCGATGGCCGCGAGGCTGGACGCGCAGGCGGTGAGCGCGGCCACCAGCATGGTCGGGGTGAACAGCGGCAGGCTCGAGCCCAGTATCGACCAGCGACGTCGCAGTGCAGCTGTCCAGGACTCGCCTCCGGAGTGCTGCGTCGAGGCATCCGGGTGCCGCTCGACGTCGGACCGAGGCCCGGGCTCGCTGCCCGAACCCGTCCGTTCCGCCGGAGCGGGAACTTCAGTCCGCGCCCTTGTTGCAGGAACCTCGGCGGCGTCGGTTCGGGCCTGATCCGCGATCACGGTCGACTTTGATTCCGCTGGTGCACCGTTCTCTGCCGCTTCAAAGTGCGTCTTCTCCGGGCGGATCTCTGTGTCGGCCAGCGCGCGAACCTGTTCGTCATGGCTGGCGAGGATCACGCGGTGGGTGGCGGCCGCCTCGGCGATCATGTCGATGACGATGGCGGCATTGTCGGCGTCGAGGTGAGCGGTCGGTTCGTCGAGGACGAGCAGCTCGGCCCCGTCACCGAGGCGGTGCCGCACTCGCACGAGGGCCAGCCGACGCTGTTGGCCGGGGCTCAGCGCCGCCGTCTGCACACGCAGATCGGTGGGCAGTTCGGCGGCGGACAGGACCGTCCGAGCTTGGTCGTCGTCGAGTCCGAAGAGTGCCAGTTCGGCGCCGATGGTCTCGGCGAACATGCGTGGAGCCTGCGGCACGTAGGCCGCGCGCATCGGATCGGCGGTGGTGTGCGCCTCGGCAGGCAGACTGCCGACCAGCGCACCGAGCACGGTCGACTTGCCGGTTCCGGACCGGCCGCTGATCGTCGTCACTCCCGGCCGGGTGTCGATGTCGCCCGACCACGTGATGAGTGTGCCGTCGGCATAGCGAACCCATTGGTCCCCCGGCCAGCCGAAGGCATCGAGCGCGCGTGCCCCCGCAGCCGCCGACGGCGTCTCCGCATCTGCCGACCGAGTCTCCGACAGCAGCGACCGGGCTCTCTCACGAGCTTCGCGTCCGTTCTCGCTCGCATGATAGCCGGCCCCGAGCTCCCGCAGAGGGATGAAGCATTCGGGCGCGATGAGCAGGACCAACAGGCCATCGCCCAGCTCCATCGACCCATTGACCAGGCGCAGACCGATGACCACGGCCACGAGCGCCACCGAGATCGTGGCAATGAGCTCGAGCGCCAAACTGGAGAGGAACGCGATGCGCAGCGTCGTGAGGTTCGCCTGATGGTAGCGCTCCCCCAGTTCCCGCAGCCGGCGCGCGTGATCGCGAGAACGGCCGAGGCCGATGAGGACGGGCAGCCCCTCGGCGAGTTCGGCGAGGTGATCCGACAGCCGTTCCAGAGCCGCCATGGTCTCCGAGGTCGACTCTGCCGTGTAGCGGCCGATGAGCACCATGAACATCGGCACCAACGGCAGGCACACCGCGATGATGACCGCCGAGAGGACATCGCTGAAGACGATGCGCACCAGCAGCACGATGGGCACCACCGCGGCCGCAGTCAGGGCCGGCACCACCGTGGTGAAGTAGTCATCGAGATCGTCGATTCCGCGGGTGACCGTGACCGCCGCATTCGTCCGCGGGCGTCCCCGTCCGCGCAGCAGACCGGAGAGGATCGAGCGCCGCAGACCCTGTTTCGAAACGGCTGCCAGGCTGGTGCCCAGACTGCGGTCGAGCCAGAGTCCGCCGCCGCGCAGCAGCGCGCCGAGGGCGCCGAGGACCACCCACAGCCCGGGCGCGCTGTGGCCGATGATGGCTCTCACCAGGGCTTCGGCGATGAGGACGATTCCCACCGACCGGCACAGGGCGGAGAGCACCGACAGTGCCAACCCCCGCCGACCGGTGGGCAGCTCGAGCAGGATCGACAGGGGTGAGCTCACGATCGGATCGCCACCGGCAGCTTGTGAGCTTCGGGGATGTGGGTCTCGGCGATGCGGCCGAGGAACATCCGGTAGCTGAAGATCTGGTAGGCGATGATGATCGGCAGGATCACGATCGTCACGATGAGCATGACGTTCAAGGTGTAGTCCGACGAGGATGCCGCAGCGATCGTCAGCGAGTTCGCCGGGTCGATCGTCGAGGGCAGGACGTTCGGGAAGACACCGGCGAAGACGGCGGTCAGACCGGCGATGAGATAGATCCCGTGCAGGATGAAGGCGCGCTTCTCGGCACCGGCGCGGACCGCGACGAACGCGAAGATGAGAGCGACGATCGCAACGAGCACCGGCACGATGAGCCAGGTCCGCTGGGTGATCGAGGAGGCGAACCAGATGAGGAACGGAATCGCGGCCGGCAGCATGATCCGACCGGCCCATTGCCGCGACCGCGCCCGGACCTCGCCCTGAGTCTTGAGACCGAGGAAGATGAGCCCGTGGGCCAGGGAGAAGCCGAGCCCGCCGAGTCCGCCGGCGAGAGCCGGCCACGACATCCAGGCGAAGGCACCGCCGATCATGTCGCCATGATCATTGAGCGGCAGCCCGATGGTCGTCAGTGCGAGCATCGCACCGATGCAGAAGGCTGTTCCGGCCGATCCCACGGCCAGAGCCCAGGTCCAGAAGGTCTTCCACCTCTCCGAGTGCCCTTTGCCGCGGTATTCGATGGCCACGGCGCGGAAGATCAGCGCGAGCAGGCAGATGGTCAGTGGAATGTAGAGCGCGGAGAACAGTGAAGCGTACCAGTGTGGGAAGGCGGCGAACATCGCTCCGGCCGCGGTGATCAGCCAGACCTCGTTGCCTTCCCAGACCGGACCGATCGAGTTGAGCAGAACGCGCTTGCTGCGTTCGCTGCGGCTGAGGAAGGGCATCATCATGCCCACGCCGAGGTCGAAGCCGTCGAGGAACAGGTATCCCATCCAGAGCACGACGATGAGGACGAACCAGATTGTGGCGAGGATTTCCATCGTGACCTTCCCTCAGTACGCGAACGACAGGACGTCGTCGCCGTTGTCGGTGATCGTGGGTTTCGTATTCGTCTGGTCGAGTTCGGGCATCGCCGAGGCGACTCCCCCCTTGACGTATTTCGTGATCAGCCGCAGTTCGACGACCATCAGAATTCCGTAGACGGAGGTGAGACTGATCAGTGAGAACAGCAGCATCGCCGGTGTCACCTCGGGTGACAGCGCCGCCTGGGTGTACATGTACACTCCGTCGAGCTGAGCCGGGTTCGGTGCGACGACGAAGGGCTGGCGTCCCATTTCGGTGAAGATCCATCCTGCCGAATTCGCGAGGAACGGTGCAGTGATGGCCAGGACGAATCCGCGGCTGAGCCATTTCGACTCGGGCACCGTGCCCTTGCGGGCCAGCCACAGTCCGATGACGCAGACGCCGGCGGCCAGGGCGCCGAAGCCGATCATCATGCGGAAGCCCCAGTAGGTGACGATCATGATCGGCTGGTAGTCGATGGGTTCGCCGGCATGGTCGCCGTACCGCGGGTCGTCGGGGATATGCGTGCCGTAGCGCTCCTGGTATTCAGGCAGCAGCGTCGTCACACCGTGGACCGGGGTGTCGAAGTCGCCGTTGGCCAGGAAGGACAGCAGACCGGGGATCTCGAAGATGTTCTGCACTCCGTCGCAGTCGTTCGACGACGGATCGGCGATCGTGAGGACGGAGAATTGGGTGCCGTCGTGGCAGGCCGCCTCGGCGGAGGCCATCTTCATGGGCTGCTGGTCGAACATCAGTTTGGCTTGGACGTCACCGGTGATCGAGACGCCGGCGAAGGCGAGGACGCCGACGATCGCGCCGATGCGCAGGGATTTGATCCACACCGCATGATCCGTCTTGTCCCGTCCGGGAAGCTCCTTCGAAGAGCCCACGATGACCTTGCCGTCGGCACCGACGGTGTCGATTCCGGCCTTGCGCCGGTGGTAGAGGTGGTACCAGGAGATGCCGAGGAGGAAGGATCCGCCCACTGCCAGGGCGCCGAAGATCGTATGCGTGAAGGCGGCGATGGCGGTGTTGTTGCCGAGGACTGCCCAGACGTCGGTCATCACGGGCCGGCCGTCGACCATTTCGACGCCGACGGGATGCTGCATCCAGGAGTTCGCGACGATGATGAAGTAGGCCGAGATCCATGTGCCGATGACGGCCAGCCACAGCGAGCCGAGGTGAACCGCCCGCGGCAGTCGGCCCCAACCGAAGATCCACAGGCCGAGGAAGGTCGATTCGAGGAAGAACGCCAGCAGGGCCTCCAACGCAAGGGGCGCGCCGAAGACGTCGCCGACGAAGCGGGAGTATTCGCTCCACGCCATGCCGAACTGGAATTCCTGGACCAGGCCGGTGGCCACGCCCATGATGAAGTTGATGAGGAAGAGCTTGCCGAAGAACTTCGTGCTCCGCAGGTACACCTCGTTGCCGGTGCGATGGTAGATGGTCTGCAGGACCGCCACGAGCATGCCGAGTCCCAGGGTCAACGGCACCATCCAGAAGTGGTAGACCGTTGTGATTCCGAATTGCCACCGTCCGATGAGGACCGGGTCCAGCTCCATGGGTGCTCCATTCAGGTTTCACGCGAGCAATGTTTCTACGTCACGTAGAATTCTACAGTCCGTAGAAACGCTGCCCGGGTGGTTTCATCATTCAAGACTCCCCATTCCAAGTATGCTCTCGGGCAAGCTCCCTGACCAGGGCCGCCCCTCTGCCGATGCTCATACGTCTGTGTGGAATTCGACAGACTGTAGAGATATACTGGAGCGATCAGACCGACAAAGAAATTGAGGGCGAAAGAACTGTGGGAACACTGGGTGAACTCGAACGCAGCGTCATGGACGCCATCTGGGTCCACGACGACGGGTTGAGTGCCGCTGAACTCCGCGAAGTCCTCTCGGATCGCGAGCTCGCGCTGACAACGGTCCATACTGTCCTGTCTCGACTCGAGAAGAAGGGCTTTGTCACTCGCGATCGCAGCATCCGTCCGCATCGCTACGTCGCGGTATCGACACGTGAGGATCACGTTGCGGAGCTGATGACCGAGATGCTGTCTCAGGCACCGGATCGTCAGGCTGTCCTCGCTCGCTTCCTCGGCACCGTCTCGGAGGCCGACACCAAGGCGCTGCGCAATCTGCTCGGGCGCAATCACTCGACGCAGTCCTGACTCAGGCCGGTCACCTCAATGACCATCGTGGGAATCGTTCTGGCCGTGCTGGCTTTTCTGCTGGCATGGCCTATTCCTGCGGCCCTCGCGCGTTTCCGCGGTGACCCGATCTCAGAGGTCGTCCTCTGGCAGGCTGTCGGACTCTCCGGAGGACTCTCCCTCATCGGCGCTGCGCTCGCCTTCGCGGTCGCCCCGGGGACCACGAGTCTCCCGCAGGGACTCTTCGACCTCATCCGGGGCAAGGACCACACTCAGCTCTCACTCTTAGCCTGGATCTTCCTCGTCATCGCCGTGCTCCTCATCGGTCGGCTGCTCGGCTGCCTGATCCTGACCCTCTATTCGGCTCGGCAGACTCGCCTGCGCCACGACGAGATCCTGCATCTGCTCAGCGAACCGTCGATCGCCTATCCCGACACGCGCATCATCACCACCGATGAGGCCGTCGCCTACTGCCTGCCCAAAGGGCCCCGGAAGGGCACTGCCGTCCTGTCGACCGGTCTGCTCAAGGCCCTCGACGAGGATGAGCGCACCGCCGTCATCGCCCATGAGCGGGCGCATCTGGATTTCCGGCACGATGTGCTCGTCATCCCCTTCGCCGCCTGGCATCGGGCCCTGCCGTACTTCTCGGCCACGGCGATCGGGTTGAACTCGGTGAATCGGCTCATCGAGCTCATGGCCGATGATCAGGCCCGCGACCATGTCGATCCGCAGATCCTGGCTCAGGCAGTGAGATCGGCCGCCGCGATCAGCCCCGATCACCGCAGTGATCTGTCCGCGCAGCGTATCCAGCGCCTGTCGCATCCCCTGGATCCGGCGCGGATCCCCGTGCGGCTGATGTCGATCGGATTGGCCGTTCTGCTGCTGCTCCTGCCGACCCTGCTCATCGTCACACCGTCCTCATTCGGCATCTGAGCCCGGACCGATTCTCGGTCCGGGCTCAGATCTGTCGGTGCTGACTCAGCATTGGTGCTGACTCAGCAGTCGAGGTCAGCTGTCGATGCGTTCGGCATCGAGGACGGCAGCGCCGGAGACGATGAATTCCTTGCGCGGCCCGACCGATGATCCCATGAGGAGCTCGAAGGTGTTCTCCGCCATCTCGGCATCCGCCATCGTCACTCGACGCAGGGTGCGCATGCTCGGGTCCATGGTCGTCTCGGCCAGCTGATCGGCATCCATCTCGCCGAGGCCCTTGTACCGCTGGATCGGCTCCTTGTAGGTCTTCTTCTGCTTCTCGAGCTTCTTCAGCAGAGCGTGGAGCTCGGCTTCGGTGTAGGTGTAGACGATGTCGTTGGGCGTTCCGCGCTTCGTCACGACCTCGACTCGGTGCAGCGGAGGCACGGCCGCGAAGACGCGACCGGCCTCGACCAGCGGCTTCATGTACCGGAAGAACAGAGTCAGCAGGAGAGTGCGGATATGCGCTCCGTCGACATCGGCGTCTGTCATGATGATGACTCGGCCGTACCGTGCAGCGTCGATATCGAAGCTGCGCCCGGAGCCGGCGCCGATGACCTGGATGAGCGCTGAGCATTCGACATTGGCGAGCATGTCGGCCAGAGTCGCCTTCTGCACGTTGAGGATCTTCCCGCGGATGGGGAACAGCGCCTGATGGTCGGAATTGCGAGCGGCCTTCGCCGTACCCATCGCCGAGTCTCCCTCGACGATGAACAGCTCCGTGTTCTCCACCCCGTTGTCACGGCAGTCGTAGAGCTTCGCCGGCAGCGAAGAGGCTTCCAGCGCGGTCTTCCGTCGCTGGTTCTCCTTGTGGGTGCGGGCGGAGATGCGCGACTTCATCTCGGCCACGACTTTCTCCATGAGCACGGCGGCCTGCTGCTTCTCAGCACGCTTGGTCGAGGCAAGCACCTCGCCGAGCTGAGACTCCACGGTCTTCGCCACGATCTGTCGCACTGCCGCGGTGCCGAGGACCTCCTTGGTCTGCCCTTCGAACTGGGGTTCGGCCAGCTGCACGGTGACGACGGCGGTGATGCCGGCGAGCACATCGTCCTTCTCGAGCTTGTCCTTGCCGACCTTGAGCTTGCGTGCGTTGGCGTCGACGGCCTTGCGCATCGCCTTCAGGCAGGCCTGTTCGAACCCGGCGAGGTGTGTGCCGCCCTGTGGAGTGGCGACGACGTTGACGAAGGACTTCAGCTTCGTGTCGTAGCCGGTCCCCCAGCGCAGAGCGATATCGACGCCGACCTCGCGTTCGACTTCCTTGGACTCGAGGTGACCCGAGGAATTGAGGACCGGGACGGTCTCCTTGAAGGTGCCGGTGTTCTGCAATCGCCAGGTGTCGGTGATCGGCGGGTCGATGGAGAGGTGATCGACGAATTCGGTGATTCCGCCGTCGAACTTGAAGACCTCTTCGCGCTCCTCGATGACGGCACCGGTCTCGTCACGGGCGACACCGCGACGATCGACGATGCGCAGCTCGAGACCGGGCACGAGGAATGCGGTCTGACGGGCGCGTTCGACCAGATGCGGGTAGTCGAACTGAGCCTTGGACAGGAAGATCTGCGGATCGGCCCAGTACTGGACCCGAGTGCCGGTGGCGCCGCGTTTGGCCTTGCCGACGATGTCGAGACCGGTCGGCTCCTGGAAGGCCTCGAAGGGGTTGTCGGGGCTCGCTGTGCCGGAGGAGTCGTCGAAGCGTCCGGGAACGCCTCGGCGGAAGGACATCTTGTGCACCTTCGATCCGCGGGTGACCTCGACGTCGAGGCGAGCGGACAGGGCGTTGACGACCGAGGCGCCGACTCCGTGCAGTCCGCCCGAAGCAGCGTAGGAGGAGCCGCCGAACTTTCCGCCGGCATGGAGCTTGGTCATGACGACTTCGACGCCGGTCAGCCCGGTCTTCGGTTCGATGTCGACGGGGATGCCGCGGCCCTTGTCGGTGACGGCCACCGATCCGTCAGCGGCGAGTTCGATGAGGATCTCTGAACCGTGTCCTCCGAGCGCCTCGTCGACGGAGTTGTCGATGACCTCCCACAGACAGTGCATGAGTCCACGGGAATCGGTCGTGCCGATGTACATGCCGGGTCGCTTGCGAACCGCCTCAAGACCGGACAGGACGGACAGGTGCCTGGCGCCGTAGCTTTCGTCTTCCACACAATTCCTCTCGTTCGATTAAATTCTAATCGCTGCGCGCTCAGGACCCTATTCCCTCGGGCTCGTGTCGGGAATGCATCCGGTCGACCCCGACCATGGGCACGCCTTTGCTGAAACAATGGAGTCATGCCGCATCGCCTCCTCGTCCCAAGTCTCCTTCTCACCGCCGCTCTCAGCCTGCCCGGACTGGCGGCCTGCTCCCAGGACGCAGGTGCCCCCGAACGAACGAGTCAGGCGGCCGAGACAACCGACACGTCTCCGACTGCCGGCAACGGTGCGGACGGAGGCGACGACGCGAAGTCGGGCACCGCCTCGGCGAAGGAGGAAGAGGCGGATCTGAAAGGGAAGGTCATCGCGATCGATCCGGGACACAACGGCGGAAATGCGGACCATCCGGAGAGGATCAACCGGCAGGTTCCGGACGGACGCGGCGGAACGAAGGCCTGCAACACCACGGGCACCTCGACGAATTCCGACTATCCGGAAGCCGATTTCACCTGGGCCGTGGCGAAGAAGCTGCAGAAGTCGCTGACCGACGCCGGAGCCGAGGTCGTGCTCAGCCGGAAGGACAACGCAGGAGTCGGACCGTGCGTGGACGAGCGCGGACAGTTCGCCGACGACGCGGACGTGCTGGTGAGCATCCATGCCAACGGCAGTGAGTCGAGTTCGGTGAAGGGCTTCCACATCATCGTCGCCGATCCCGGTGAGGACGAGAAGACCGAGAAGGCCTCCGGGGACTTGGCGAAGTCCGTGGGGAGTTCGATGGGCGAGGAGTTCACCCCGAACAGGGCCTATGGAAAGGATGCGATCAGCCGTCGTCCGGATCTGGCCGGATTGAACAACGCATCGGTTCCCGCCGTCATCGTCGAATGCGGAGAGATGCGCAACCCGTCGGAGGCAAAGCTCATGGAGTCGAAATCCGGGCAGAGGAGATACGCCGACGCCCTGTTCAACGGCATCGTCGACTGGTTCTGACCCGTGAATGCCGAACGCCCCTGGGACGATCCCAGGGGCGTTCGCAGCTGACTGATCCGGCTCGTGGACCGGCCGAGGTGAGACTCAGTCGAGGTAGTCGCGCAGCACCTGCGAGCGGGACGGGTGACGCAGCTTGGCCATCGTCTTCGACTCGATCTGGCGGATGCGCTCACGGGTGACGCCGTAGACCTTGCCGATCTCGTCGAGGGTCTTCGGCTGACCGTCGTTGAGTCCGAAACGCATGGACACCACTCCCGCTTCACGTTCCGAGAGCGTGTCGAGCACGGAGTGCAGCTGCTCCTGGAGGAGGGTGAAGCTCACCGAGTCCGAGGGCACAACTGCCTCGGAGTCCTCGATGAGGTCGCCGAACTCCGAGTCGCCGTCTTCACCGAGCGGGGTGTGCAGCGAGATGGGCTCGCGACCGTACTTCTGGACCTCGACGACACGCTCGGGTGTCATGTCGAGTTCCTTCGCGAGCTCTTCCGGGGTCGGTTCGCGACCGAGGTCCTGCAGCATCTGGCGCTGCACGCGGGCGAGCTTGTTGATGACCTCGACCATGTGCACCGGGATGCGGATCGTCCGAGCCTGGTCGGCCATCGCGCGGGTGATGGCCTGGCGGATCCACCACGTGGCGTAGGTCGAGAACTTGAAGCCCTTCGTGTAGTCGAACTTCTCGACGGCGCGGATGAGGCCGAGGTTGCCTTCCTGGATGAGGTCGAGGAACAGCATTCCGCGGCCGGTGTAGCGTTTGGCCAGGGACACGACGAGTCGGAGGTTGGCCTCCAACAGGTGGTTCTTCGCGATGCGACCGTCGTGGATGATCCACTTGTAGTCCATCGTTTCGCGCGGGTCGGTCACCTCTCCGCCGTCGAGCAGATGCTCGGCGTACATTCCGGCTTCGATGCGCTTGGCGAGATCGACCTCTTCGGCGGCGTTGAGCAGGGCCACCTTGCCGATCTGCTTGAGGTAGTCCTTGACCGGGTCTGCGGTCGCACCGGCGGAGACGACCTGCTGAGCGGGCGCGTCCTCTTCGTCGGCATCGGAGACGATGAAGCCACCGGCCTCGGCCACGGCGGCGTTCTTCTCCTTCTCTTCCGAGTTCTTCGTCTCGGTCGCCTCGGCGGGGCTCTCCTCTGTGGCCAGAGCGTCCGCGGCCGGTTCGACTTCCTCGGTGGTGTCGATATCGTCGTCGGCCTTCTTCGCCTTGGTCGCCTTCTTGGCTTCCTTGGCGGCGGGGGCCTTCGTCGTGGTCTTCGCCGGAGCAGCCGTCGACTTCGCGGCGGCTGTCTTCTTCGCAGCAGCCGTCTTCTTCGACGCAGCCGTCTCGGTCTTTGCGGCAGTCGACTTCGCAGTCGCCGACTTCGCGGTCGCTGTCTTCTTGGCTCCGGCAGCGGTCGTCTTCTTCGCAGTGGACTTCGACGCCGCAGTGGTCTTGGATCCACCGGTCGAGGTCGTGCCGGCCGTTCCCTCCGACTTCTCCGTCACCGTTGTGGATTCCTTGTCGACTCTGGGCACGTGTTCACCTTTCGCGAGCGTTGAAACTTCCCCATGCATTCGGACAGTACTAAGACCCAAGTCAAGTGGTCCGCGTGCGGTCCGGGGCGAACGCAGAGTTCGCCCATCATGCAATGACTGGGTCAACGCTTAATTTTCTCACGTTATTCCCCGCTTTGCGAATCGGCCGTCGAAGACTCCGGGACGATCCGTCCGGCCTGCCCCCGACAACAATGTGACCTGCGAATCTGTTCCCCTCGCCTCCCCCTCGCGTTGATCTCGCCGAGGCGGCCGACCGTCCGCATCGGGGAGGCCGACCGTCCGCGCCGTACACGGCGGCCCGATCAGATGGTCGTACGCTGAGTCTCCGTCAGCCAGCGGGGCAGGCACCCCATATCGACCGCGCTGACGATGAGTTCGGCCAGCCCGTGTTCGGCTTCGAGCCCGAGGGCGGCACGGGCATAGTTCAGCGCCATCGTCGATCCGCCCAGAGACCATTCGAACCAGGCGATGACGGCATAGGTGTTGGCTCTGGCCCGCGGGTGGCCGGCCTGCAGGTAGTCCTTGAGGAAGGCGATGGTGAGCATGATGTCGCGCGGCCTGGGTGCACGCGCTGAGAGCCCGACGAGCTGCTGAGCCGCCCGTGCTTGAGAGACCACACGGCGGCTCATCACGATGAGTTCGTCACCGTCGAGTCCCTTGACCAGGGAGGGTGGGAAGTCTGGGTGGTCGAAGCTGAGGATCATCTCGAGTGCGTCGCGCGACCATTTCTCGACGAGCAGGGTATCGAGTGCCATCACGGTCGGCAGGTCCATGAGGTCGTGGATGCGCGCCTCGTCGATCGCGTCCTCCTCGCACCGCATGGCGTCCAGGCGCGGGTATACCTCGGCGAGGATCGCGAAGGCCTCGTCCGTGCCCATCCACTCCTCGGCATGTCCGCGACGACTGTCGGCGAAGGCATCGGCGGTCATCGGGGCGATGACGAGGTCCTCCGGATCGTTGACTGGGTTGGATCCGCCGGCGACGAGTTCGGTGGCACACGCCGAGGTGGTTGCCTCGATCAGCGGTGTGCAGTCATAGCCGTCCTCGTCGATGCGTCCGAAGTGCTCTTGGTTGACCCACCATGCGCTGAGGGTGTCGACGCTTCTGGAGGCGAAGGTGATGGCCAGTTCGTCGATCGCTGCTCGGATGAGACCACGGTGGACCTCCGCGTATTCGGCGTCTGCACCGGCGCCGAAAGCGCTGACCGGCTGATAGTCGTCATCATAGAGAACGAGGAAGACCCCGGTGACCGTACCGGCGCGCATGACGAGGTCGGCGTACCAGCCGCCGCCTTGGGACAGCGTCTGCGCCGCGCTCTCCCGGTCGAAGTCGATGCGCATCGTGGTCGAACTGGTCTGGGACCCGTTGAGCTCGGTGCCGACGATGACAGCGACGAGGCTGCGACGCGGGGTGTACCCGAGAGTATGGGGGATGATCCCGATGATGTCCTCGGGTGTGCGGGCCGGTGTCTTCACTGCGTCCTCCTTGATCAGTTCGGAACCAGCCGGTGCGGAGCGGTTCCCGTGCCTGAGGCGAGGCCCATGCCTGGGATGGGCTGCCTTTCTGGGTACCCACTTCAACCGATCCCTCATCCGTTCCTCCAGATCCTGGTCTGCGCCTGTGGATGGACCGCACGGGTCCACAGCGCTCTGGTGGGCGAGTCGCATCCGTCATCCCCACGAGAATCCGGGCCGAATTGCCTCACACGCCTTACTGGCATACAAGTGAGGGGTGGCGAAGCGACGGATATACACAGTTCCTGGTTCTCAAGTGGTCGACATCTCGACGGGTGAAGCCCGGCTGGAGAAGCTCGACGGTGAGGCCGATTCCTATGTGCTCCACGTCAATGGGGTCCCTTCTTCGTCGATCACGCTCAGCGATCCGCAGCGACTGGACTTCGAGTACCTGGACTGGATGCGACGCATCATCGACGTTCAACTCCCTGACCGGACGCTGCGGGCCGCACACATCGGTGCTGCCGGCTGTGCTCTGGCCCGGGCGCTGAACTCGGCACGACCGGGATCGAAGCAGACGGCGATCGACATCGATGCCAAGCTGCTCGACTTCGCTCGCGACTGGTTCGACCTGCCCCGCTCCCCCGCCCTGGCGCTGCGCGCCGGCGACGGAGCGGTGGAGATCGGCAAGTTCCGGCCCGAGACCCTCGACGTCCTCGTCCGCGACGCCTTCGACCACGACTCGGTTCCCGCGTCTCTGCAAACTTCGGAGTTCTTCGCCTCCTGCGCCGAGGCGGTCAAGGGCTCCGGCATCTATGTCGCCAATGTGCCTGACTCAGGTGACCACCGCGTCCTCCGGTCCGAACTCCGCAGCCTCGGCGAGCACTTCGCCCATCTTGCCGCAGCCACGGAACCGGCGATCCTCAAGGGACGTCGACGCGGAAACGTCGTCGTCCTCGCCTCCAATACTCCCCTCGACACGGGTGGGCTCGACCGCAGTCTGCGCACCGCCGCCTCCTCAGCGACCTTCCTGGCGGGAGCAGAACTGCGCTCCAGGTTGGGCCTCTGATCTTCACGAGATCGGGACTCTGACCTTCACGTCGGCACCGGCCGCCTCTCGGGTCCCACGCTCCTGCACTTTCCGACCCAGCTGGCTCTTCTCCCCTCGCCCTGCTGACCCGGCTGGCTTTGCCTACCCCCGGCAGACAGGGAATGTGAGGTACGCCCCGGTCCGAAATGACGATGCGACTACAGACACCGGGGAAAGTTCGGCATAATTGAATGCCGACCCAAGAAGGTGAGATGACCGAAACTTCAGAAATTCGTGTCGAGCAGACCAAGCTCGACGAGCTCTATGCCCGCCTCGATGAGCTCCGGGAGGAGACGACGGCCCGCCTGGGCACGGTGAGGGTCTCCGAGGTCGGAGGCAACCACCAGCACCGCACCGAACGCGATGCCTTCGCGACGATGTACGAAGATCAGCTCATCCGTCTCGACGGCGCCGAGGAGGGGCTGTGCTTCGGTCGCCTCGACATCATCGACGAAGACGACCCCACCTACATCGGTCGCATCGGACTCACCGACGAACAGCGTCAGCAGATCCTCATCGACTGGAGGGCACCGGCTGCCGAGCGCTTCTATCAGTCGACGGCCGCCAACCCCGACGGGATCGCCCGCCGACGTCACCTCGTCACCGCGAACCGGAAGGTCACCGGCATCGAAGACGATGTGCTCGACATCGACGCACTCGATGACGCTCAGCGGTCGAATCTCCAGGGCGAAGGCGCACTCCTCGCCGCCCTCAGCACTCATCGCACCGGACGGATGGGCGATATCGTCGCAACCATCCAGGCCGAGCAGGATGCGATCATCCGCCGTCCGCTCTCCGGCGTGCTCGTCGTCCAGGGAGGGCCGGGAACCGGCAAGACCGCCGTCGCGCTCCACCGTGCCGCTTTCCTGCTCTACCGTCACCGTGAGCGCATCGCGAAGTCCGGTGTCCTCCTCGTCGGCCCGTCGACGGTGTTCCTCAAGTACATCGAGAAGGTTCTGCCCAGCCTCGGCGAAACCGGGGCCGTTCTGCTCACTCCCGGTCAGCTGTACCCGGGCCTCGATACGGATGCCGCAGATGCACCGGCTGTCGCCGAGATCAAGGGCCGCTCCGTCATGGCTCGGGTGCTGAAGAACCATGTTGCGAACTATCAGCGCATTCCCGATCACGATGTCGAGATGCGGGTGCGTTCGCACACGATCGTGCTGCGTCGTAAGGACGTTCAGTCCGCGCGCGATCGGGCTCGTCGCAGCGGGGACCCGCACAATGCCGCCCGCACCGGTTTCGTCACCGGTCTGCTGAAGATCCTCGCCGAGGATCTCGCCCGTGAGATGGGGATGGATGCGGCCGGCGAACGGCTGCCCGAGCTGCTCGAAGACCTGCGCTCCTCCGTCGACGTCCGACGCGCCCTCAACCTCGCATGGTTCCCCATCGGCCCGGCCGCCGCGCTGCGGTCTCTGCTGGGCAGGCCGCACAAACTGCAGGCCGCTGCCCGCAAGGTCCTCACTCCTGCCGAGCAGTCGATTCTGCTCGAGCAGCGTCGGGATGAGTTCACGGTCGATGATGTGCCGCTGCTCGACGAGTTGGCCGAGCTTCTCGGTTCCGCCCCGCAGCAGACGCAGGCGCGAGATGACTCGGCACGCGAATACGCCGAAGCCGTCGTCGACATGACCGAGACCGGCGGGATGGTCTCCGCCGAGACCCTCGCTGCCCGCTGGGAGGAACAGGGACCGACGATGACGCTGGCCGAACGCGCTCTCGAGGACCGCGAGTGGACGTACGGCCACCTCGTCGTCGATGAGGCGCAGGAGCTCTCTCCCATGCAGTGGCGGGTGCTCTTCCGTCGCGTGCCGTCGAAGTCGGCCACGGTCGTCGGTGACCTCGCCCAGTCCTCGCAGGTCGACAACGCCCGCACCTGGTCATCGATCCTGAGCGAATTCGTCGGAGATCGTTTCGCCCTCCAGGTGCTCACGGTCTCCTACCGCACCCCGCAGTCGGTGATGGATCTGGCCAACCGCTACCTGCACCGGCATTTCCCGCAGCTCGAGCTCGTCGAATCGGTGCGCCAGGGAGGATCGAATCCGCGCCTGGATACCTTCGCCGACGAATCGGAGATGCTGGGCGCCCTCCCCGAGGCGGTCGCGGCCGAGGTGTCCGCCGCCGAAGGTGGGAAGATCGCCGTCATCGCTGATGGGGAACTCATCGAGCCCATCGCCGAGGCGATCGCGGACTTCGATTTCGGGCGGTCGGTCACGGGCTTGGATCATCAGATCGCCCTCATCACCCCGCAGCAGGCCAAAGGCCTCGAGTTCGATGCGGTGATCATCGTCGAACCCGGCCGCATCGCTCCGCTCGGCGGCGAAGAGGGCGTCGGCGGCCTCTATGTGGCGCTGACCCGCACGACTGAACGTCTGCGTGTCCTGGCATCGGCATCGACGGAACTCACCGAGCTCTTCTCCGCCGAAACGATCCGCCAAGCCGGCTGACCCAAACCCCTTATTACTACCTGACGGCGGCCCAGCAACCTCGCGCGAGGTTGCTGGGCCGCCGTCAGGTAGTAATTGAGGGGTGAATGTGAAAGGCCGCTTGGGTTCGGCTTCCCCTCCGAACCGCAAGCGGCCGCGCGCCGTAGCGCGCACGTTCAATACTACACAACTATTTCTGTACCGCGGTACTCGAAACGAAGATTTCTGACAGAAATCTCAGCAGTCTCAGGATCCGGTCGGCCGGGTCCCCGAGCAGCTCAGTCGGCGAAGTCGTCGGGGGTGGGTTCCCGAGTCTGACCGGACTGCAGCAGCGCATCGGCGCGCAGCGAATCGATCGCTGCCTCGAAGTCCTCGAGCGAGTCGAATCCCTGGTAGACGCTGGCGAATCGCAGGTAGGCGACCTGGTCGAGTTCGCGCAGCGGTTCGAGGATCGACAGTCCCACCTCGTCGGCGTCGATCTCGGCGATTCCGCGCGACCGGATATTCTCCTCCACCCGCTGAGCGAGCTTCGCGAGATCATCGTCGCTGACCGGACGTCCCTGGCAGGCCTTGCGCACACCCGACATGATCTTCTGACGGGAGAATTCCTCGGTGACTCCGGAGCGTTTGATCACCGACAGGCTCGTGGCCTCCATCGTGGTGAAGCGGCGACCGCAATGACGGCACTGCCGGCGCCGTCGGATCGCAGCGCCGTCTTCGCTGGTCCTCGAATCGACGACCCGAGAATCGGACTCACGGCAGAACGGACAGCGCATCTCTACTCCTCGAACCTGATGTCGACAGCCCGGCCGTGGGCCGGCAGCTGTTCGCCGTCGGCGAGAACACCGATGTGCTCTGCCACCGCGGACAGTGCCTGTCGGTCATAGTCGATGACCTGGCTGACCTTGATGAATGAGTGCACACCCAACCCGGAGCCGTGCGCGGCGGTGCCCATCGTGGGCAGCACGTGGTTCGACCCGGCACAGTAGTCACCGAGTGACACCGGGGCCCAATCGCCGAGGAAGACCGCGCCCCCGTTCGTGATTCGTGCCCCGACCGCTTCCGCATCGACCGTGTGGACCTCGACGTGCTCACCGGCATAGCCGTTGACGACGGTGATCCCGGCGTCGAGGTCGTCGACGAGGACGATCGCCGACTGCCTTCCGGCCAGAGCCGTCCCGATCCGTTCGGTGTGCATGGCCTCCGGCACCTGCACGTCCAACTCCTTCTGCACCGCTTCGGCGAGATCGACGGAGTCGGTGACCAGCACCGAGGCGGCCAGTTCGTCGTGTTCGGCCTGACTGATGAGGTCGGCGGCGACGAAGCGCGGATCCGCCTGTTCGTCGGCGAGGATGATGATCTCTGTAGGGCCGGCGACCGCGTCGATGCCGACCCGGGAGCGGACGAGCGACTTCGCCGCAGCCACATAGGCGTTTCCAGGACCGGTGATGAGGTCGACCGGCTCGAGGTCCTCATCGTCGTCGAAGCCATAGGCCAGAGCACCGATCGCCTGTGCCCCACCCATCGCCCAGACCTCGTCCACGCCGAGGATGTGTGCGGTGGCGAGCACGATCGGGTGCGGCAGACCATTGCTCTGCGGTGGGCTGGCGATCGCCAACGAGCGTGCACCGGCCGTCTGTGCTGGCACGACGTTCATGATCACAGTCGACGGGTAGACGGCCAGTCCGCCGGGCACATAGAGTCCGACCCGTTCGACCGGCAGGTGACGGGTGGTGACGAAGGCACCGGAGGCCAGTTCGGTGCGGACATCGACGGGGCGCTGATCGGCGGCGACCTTCCGGGCGCGGGCGATCGATTCGTCGAGCGCGGCCCTGACTGCGGGATCGAGTTCTGCCGCTGCTTCGGCCAGCGCGGATTCCGGTACCCGCAGCATTTCGGGGCGCACTCCGTCGAAGCGTTCGGTGAAGTCCTTCACCGCGGCCGCTCCCCCACCGGCGACGGTGTCAAGGAGTTCAGCCACCCGTCGTTCGATATCGGCATGGGTCTCGGCGGCCCGAGGCAGTTTCTGCGCCAGGAATCGCTTGTTGAGGGTCTCACCACGGAAGTCCAGAATGTTCACCCGCACCATTCTAGTCTCCACAGCAGCACCGCTCTCCTCCCGCCCGAAGTGCGGACGAGGGCGGGCTCGGCGCTCGCGCCTCAGACGCTCAGGCAGCGGGATCCCAGCAGCGCTTTGAGGTCTCCGTAGAGGCTCGGGTTCGGGTCGACTCGGATCGACCTGTCGAGGCGCATCACCGTCTGCCGTCCCGGCTGGGACAGAGTGATGTGGACATCGGTCTGGCCCTTGTTTGATTCGAGGATCTGCTTGAGTTTCGTCGCCATCTCCTCTGTCGCCTTCTCCATCGGCATGACGAGGTTGAGCGGCCGATCGTTGGGGTCGGTGACATCGGGAATCGTCATCGACATCGCCATCAGCGAGGTCGGACGGTCATCGGAGGTGCGGATGCGTCCGGTCAGGGAGATCACGAGGTCGGTCGCGAGAAGGCTCGCCACGGGCTCGTAGGTGTCGCCGAAGAACATCACTTCGATCTCGGCTTCGAGGTCCTCCAAGGACACGATCGCATAGGGACGCCCGGAGTTCTTCGACACCTTGCGGGTGACCTGCGTGATCATTCCGCAGACCTTGATCTGGGATCCGTCATGACGGTGTGATTCAGGGTCGACCACCTCGGCGATGGAGGCATCTGATTCAGCGGCCAGCACGCCTTCGAGCCCGTTGAGCGGGTGGTCGGAGACGTAGAGGCCGATCATGTCGCGCTCGAAGGACAGCTTCTCCTTCTTCTCCCACTCCGGACGGTCGGGAATGGTCACGGAGAAGCCCGGTGAGTCGTCTCCCCCGCCGAGACCGGCGAAGAGGTCGAACTGACCGTTGGCTTCCTGCCTCTTGACGCCGATGACCGAGTCGACGGCCTCCTCGTGGACTTCGACGAGTGAGCGGCGGCTGTGGCCGAGCGAGTCGAAGCCGCCGGCCTTGATGAGCGATTCGATCGTGCGCTTGTTGCACACATGGCTGGGCACCTTGTCGAGGAAGTCCGTGAACGAGGAGTAGGAACCCTTCTCTCCACGGGCCTCGACGATGCCCTCGACGACGTGGGCGCCGACGTTGCGCACCGCTCCCATTCCGAAGCGGATGTCCGTACCGACAGGGGTGAAGTGGAGAGCGGATTCGTTGACGTCCGGAGGCAGCACGGTGATGCCGAGGCGACGACACTCGTTGAGATAGATCGCGAGCTTGTCCTTGTTGTCACCGACCGAGGTCAGCAGGGCCGCCATGTATTCGGCCGTGTAATGCGCCTTGAGATAGGCGGTCCAGTAGGACACGACGCCGTAGGCGGCCGAGTGCGCCTTGTTGAACGCGTAGTCCGAGAACGGCAGCAGGATGTCCCACAGGGCTTGAGCGGCGGCTTCGGAGAAGCCGCGTTCCTTCATTCCGCCGAAGAATCCGACCTGCTGCTTGTCGAGCTCGGACTTCTTCTTCTTGCCCATCGCGCGGCGGAGGATATCGGCCTGGCCCAGCGAATAGCCGGCGACCTTCTGCGCGATCGCCATCACCTGCTCCTGGTAGATGATGAGACCGTAGGTGGTGTCGAGGATCTCCTTGAGCGGCTCCTCGAGCTCCGGGTGGATCGGGGTGACCTCCTGCAGACCGTTCTTGCGCAGGGCATAGTTCGTATGCGAATCCGCGCCCATCGGACCGGGGCGGTAGAGCGCCAGGGTCGCGGAGATATCCTCGAAGTTATCCGGCTTCATCATCCGCAGCAGGGCACGCAGACCGCCGCCGTCGAGCTGGAACACGCCGAGGGTGTCGCCGCGGGTCAGCAGCTCGTACGCCGCCGGGTCGTCGAGGGCGAGGTGCTCGAGGTCGAGATCGAAATCCCGGTTGGCTTTGATGTTCTCCACCGCATCGGAGATGATCGTGAGGTTCCGCAGCCCCAGGAAGTCCATCTTGATGAGCCCGAGGCCCTCAGATGTCGGGTAGTCGAACTGGGTGATGACCTGACCGTCCTGGAACCGACGCATGATCGGGATGACGTCGATGATCGGGTCCGAGGACATGATGACACCGGCGGCGTGGACGCCCCACTGACGCTTCAGCCCTTCCAGGCCCTTCGCGGTCTCGAAGGTCTCTCGGGCCTCCGGATCGGTGTCGACGAGTTCGCGGAACTCCCCGGCTTCCTTGTACCGCTTGGACTCCGGGTCCTCGATGTCCTTGAGCGGGATGTCCTTGGCCATCTCCGCCGGCGGCAGCGCCTTCGTCAGCCGCTCACCCATCGAGAAGGGTTTGCCGAGCACCCGCGCAGAGTCCTTCAGCGCCATCTTCGTCTTGATCGTGCCGTAGGTGACGATCATCGCCACACGCTCATCGCCGTACTTCTCGGTCACATAGTCGATGACCTCGCTGCGGCGACGATCATCGAAGTCGACGTCGAAGTCGGGCATGGACACACGGTCCGGGTTGAGGAAGCGCTCGAAGAACAGTCCGTGCTGCAGCGGATCGAGGTCGGTGATGCGCATAGCGTAGGCGACCATGGAGCCGGCTCCCGAACCACGGCCGGGTCCGACGCGGATGCCGTTGTCCTTCGACCAGTTGATGAAGTCGGCGACGACGAGGAAGTAGCCGGGGAAGCCCATCGAGATGATGATGTCGAGTTCGTAGTCGGCCTGCCGGCGGACGTCGTCGGGTACGCCGTTCGGGTACCGGTAGTCGAGACCCTTCGCGACTTCCTTGATCAGCCACGAGGTCTCGTCCTCACCGGGAGGGCACGGGAACTTCGGCATGTAGTTCGCCGAGGTGTCGAAGGAGACTTCGCACTTCTCGGCGATCTCGAGGGTGTTGTCGCAGGCTTCGGGAAATTCCTTGAACAGGGACCGCATCTCTGCGGGGGTCTTGAGGTAGTAGCCGGAACCGGAGAAGGCGAATCGCGAACCGCCCTGATCGTAGGTGGGTTCGAGGAGCTTGGAGCCGGACTGGATGGCCAACAGCGCCTCGTGCGCCTTCGCATCCGATTCGTGCGTGTAGTGGAGGTCGTTGGTGGCGACCAGCGGAATGTCGAGTTCCTTCGACAGCCGGATGAGGTCCTTCGTCACTCGCTTCTCGATGGACAGACCGTGGTCCATGAGTTCGACGTAGTAGTTGTCCTTGCCGAAGATCTCACGGTATTTCCCGGCGGCCGCCTTGGCCTCTTCGTACTGTCCCAGGCGCAGCCGCACCTGCACCTCTCCCGACGGGCAGCCGGTGGTGGCGAGGAGTCCGTCGGAGTAGCTCTCGAGCAGGTCCTGGTCCAGTCGAGGCCATTTCGCCGTCACCGAGTCCAGTGAGGCATACGACGATGCCTTGAACAGGTTGCGCATGCCTGTGTTGTTCCGAGACAACAGGGTCATGTGGGTGTAGAGACCGCCACCGGAGAGGTCGTCGCTCTTCTGCGATTCGTCGGTGCGCCACTTCACGCGGGTCTTGTCCCGACGGTCCGTGCCGGGGGTGACATAGGCCTCGACGCCGATGATGGGTTTGATTCCGGCGGCTGTCGCCTGCGACCAGAAGTCGAAGGCGCCGAACAGGTATCCGTGATCGGTCGTGGCGATAGCGGACATTCCCGATGCCTTCGTCGCCGCCATCAGATCGGCGAGGCGGGCCGCACCGTCCAACATGGAGTATTCGGTATGGACGTGGAGGTGGACGAAGTCCTCGTTCGGCACTGGGCGCCGCCTTCCTGAAGTTGCCGGTGTTGCCGTTCCAGCTTAGTCCATCGGCACCCGTGGAGCGGGTTCCCGCGACTGTTGTTCCGGGCACTTCACGACGAGGTTCCGGTTTGTGCGGGTCCCGTCGGCGCGTCGCTCAGCAGTCAGTCTCCGACACAGTCCGGCAAGCGGCAGCGCGTGGCCGCGGCGTCAGTGCGGCCGGATGCGGTCGAGCGCGGTCTGCAGGTCCTCGGGGTAGCCGCTTTCGAATTCGACCCACTTCTGCGTGTCGGGGTGGTGGAAGCCGAGTTTGACGGCATGCAGCCATTGGCGTTCCAGACCGAGTTCCTTCGCCAGCACCGGATCGGCACCGTAGGGCAGGTCGCCGACGCAGGGGTGTTTGGTGGCGGAGAAGTGGACGCGGATCTGGTGGGTGCGTCCGGTCTCCAGATGGACCTCGACGAGTGCGGCGCGGCGGTGGGCTTCGATCACCTCGTAGTGGGTGATCGCGTTCTTGCCTTCGGTGCGCACTGCGTAGAGTCCGTCGTGCTTGGGGTGTCGGGCGATCGGGGCATCGATGGTGCCGAGCACTGGATCGGGCAGTCCCTGCACGACCGCATGGTAGGTCTTTTCCACCGTGCGTTCCTTGAAGGCGCGTTTGAGCACGCTGTAGGCGTATTCGCTCTTCGCCACGACCATGAGACCCGAGGTTCCGACGTCCAGTCGCTGCACGATGCCCTGACGTTCGGGGGCGCCGGAAGTCGCGATGCGGAATCCAGCGGCGGCGAGCCCGCCGACGACGGTGCGTCCGGTCCAACCGAGAGCCGGGTGTGCTGCCACCCCGACGGGCTTATCGACGACGACGAATGCGTCCTCGTCGTGGACGATGCGCATTCCCGGCACTGGATCGGGCACGACCTCGAGGGGCTTCTTCGGTTCGGGCATCATGATGTCGAGCCGTTCGCCGGCGATGACGCGATCGGACTTGATGACGGGGCGCCCGGACATCTCCACTCCCCCGTCGGCGCAGATATCGGCGGCGGCGGTCCGGGAAAGGCCGAGCAGCTTCGACATCGCAGCGTCCACGCGCTGACCGTCGAGTCCCTCGGGGACCAGGATGGAGCGTTCAGTCATGAGAGTCCTCTTTCACGCGGGTGGAGTCCGATCCGTCGATGTCGATGCCTCTGAGACTGACGATGACCAAGGTCACCGCGGCAGCGGAGATCGCGATGTCCGCGACGTTGCAGATGAACAGCGACAGATCGATGAAGTCGACGACGGCTCCGTGCAGGAATGCGGGTTCGCGGAAGAGCCTGTCGACGAGGTTGCCGAAGAGTCCGCCCAAGAGCAGACCGAGACCGATTGCCCATGCTCTCGAGCCGAGTTTGCGCGAGATCACGAGGATCGCGACGAAGACGCCGATGGCGATGATCGGGAAGATCCACGTCACGCTCGAGCCGAGGCCGAGGGCGGCTCCGGGATTGCGGTAGAAGGTGAATCCGGCCAGCGATCCGATCACAGGCACCGGAGGCTGGTCTTCGAGGAGACTGACGGCGAGGAATTTGGTGAACTGATCGATCACGAGCACGACTGCCGCGATTGTGAACAGCAGGGCCATCATGGCGGCGCGAGGTCGTTTCACCCGTGAGGCAGGATCGTTCATTTGGTTCATTCTAGACCACCGCCGAGGCCGCGGGATTCACCCGCACGACGGTGCAGTGTGCGGACACGACGGAGGCCCGGGTACTCCGCGGAGTTCCCGGACCTCGGTCGGTGATGCGCTGAGATCAGAGCTTGTGGTTCGAGGAACCGCCCAGTGGGCCGTTTCCGTCGAGGGTCTCCGGAGCCAGGCTCGTGGAGTTCTCGAGGTCACGCAGCTGATCGTTGAGGTAGCTCTTGAGTCGAGTGCGGTACTGGCGCTCGAAGTTCGAGAGCTGGTCGATGGAGCGCTCGAGGGTCGACTTCTGCGATTCGAGGGTCGACAGAGTTTCGTCGCGCTTGGACTCGGCCTTGCCGACGATGTCGGCGGCTTCCTTCTCGGCGCCCTTGATGAGCTCGTCGCGTTTGCGCTCACCTTCGGCAACATGCTCGTCGTGGACGCGCTGAGCCAGAGCGATGAGACCATGAGCGTCTCCGTCGCCGCCGACCGCGGCAGCACCGAGACCGGCACCCGCAGCTCCACCGGCGGCACCGGCGGTCATCGCTGGTGCGGCGGAGTTGTCCTGCGGAGCGGGAGCGGCTTCCTTGACGACCGGGGCCGGGGTCTCTTCGACCGGTGCCGGAGCGGCAGGTGCCTCGGCCGGAGCCGGAGCCTCTTCCTTCGCTTCGGGAGCAGGAACGGCGGCGGGCATCGCCTGAGTGGCGTCGATGTCCTGTGCCGGTGCAGCGGAGGCGCCGCCGGCTTCGAGTTCCTTCACGCGCTGTTCGGCGGTGGAGAGCTTCTGACGCAGTTCGTCGTTCTCCTGGTAGAGACGGCGAATCTCAACGACGACCTCATCAAGGAAATCGTCGACTTCGTCCTGGTCGTACCCGTCGCGGAACTTCACATGCTGGAACCGCTTGTTTACTACGTCTTCAGGCGTGAGCGCCATGAGGTCACCTTCGGTCGATCTACATTCATTACGCTGCCGCCCAGAAGGACGGCTTCAACGTCACATTAGCGTAACACCTGCAGTTTTGTCCCGCAGTAATGGCGTGTCTCGCATTCAATGACGAAGTTTTCCGCGTTCGAGGCTAACAACTCGAGCACACTGACAGCCAATTCCGGTGAGCATATTCACCATTTGTCCGGTATTCGATCAATCGAAAACCCTTCATCGACCGGCACATTCTTCACGCCGTTCCCCATATCCATTCGCAGTGGTTCTTCAGCGGAGAACACTGTGATGGCGGATATCAGGCGGAGGTGTGCGAAAGGTTGAAGAACACCGACGCGATGATCTGGATGCCGATGAGCAGGACGATGAATCCCAGGTCGAGCGAGACCTGTCCCAGCCGCAGCGGCGGAATGATCTTGCGCAGCAGCTTCAGGGGCGGATCGGTGAGTGTGTACACGATCTCGGCGAGGACGAGGAGGAAGCCCGTGGGCCTCCAATCGCGGGAAAACACCTGGACCAGATCGAGCACGACTCGCGCCAGGAGCACGTAGACGTAGAGGCTCAGTGCAGTCCCGAGGATGTAGAAGATGATGGCCACGTGGGTCCCCCGCGCCTTTCGTTGTTGCTTGAGTTCTGAGGCTTCAGCCTATCGGCTCCAGCTGAGGACGAGTTGAGAGCTTCTCCGGCCCACTCAGCTCTGGTTGAAGAAGCTGGCCTGAGTATCCGAATCGGCTTCGCTCTCGCCGGCGACTTCGATGTTCTCGGGGGTGAGCAGGAAGACCTTGTTCGTCACGCGCTCGATCGACCCGTGGAGGCCGAAGATGAGACCGGCGGAGAAGTCGACGAGGCGCTTGGAGTTGTTCTCGTCCATCTCAGAGAGGTTCATGATCACAGGGGTGCCCTCACGGAAGGCGGCACCGATGACCATGGCGTCGTTGTAGCTGCGGGGGTGGATGGTCCTGATGCGGTTCATTGAGGTTCCTGGCGCCGGGGTGTCTACGGGACGGATCGGTGACGGGTGGATCGGTGTCACCGGAGCCGGAGTCCGTTCCTCGGCTGCGGCCGGTTCGTCGTACTGGTCGTCCTCGTCGAAGGTCTCGACGACCTCGCGATCCCGGCGGGCGGGTTCACGACGGTCGGTGTGCTGGGTGGTCTCGTCCTCTTCTTCGACGAAACCCAGGTATTCCAGCGTCTTCTTGATTGCTGACATGTCTAAAGCTCCTCGGACTTCGGCACTTGCTCACCTGTCGCCCAAACTATCGCACGCGAGCATCTGGGCCGGTGAGTCCTATGGGTGTGTCGCGGTGTTTTCTTCCTGCAGCCAGATGATTCCTGCGAAACGGCCCGTGCGCTTCTGCCTGCGGTAGGAGAAGAGGTCCTCGGATTCCTTCGTGCAGGTGCGCGAGAAATGATCGATGGTCACATCGTTCCGGCGCAGCTGTTCGGCCACGGCCCCGGCGACGTCGAGTGCCGGTGTTCCGGTCACCGACACCGAGGCGGCTGTCGGCTCGATCGCCGCGACCTCGCTCCTCAGCGCGGCTGGGACTTCGTAGCAGCGCGGACACACCGAGGGACCGATGACCGCGTGGATGTCCCGTGCACCGGCGTCGTGCATCGCGGCCACTGTTCTGCCGACGATTCCTGCGGCCATTCCCGGGCGGCCCGCGTGGACGGCGGCGATGACACCGGCGTCGGCATCGGCGAGCATGACAGGGGTGCAGTCGGCGACCATGATCGCCAATCCGAGTCCCGGGACGGTCGTCAGTTGGGCGTCGGCCTCCACCGGAGTCTGCCGCAGCTGTGCTTCGTCGCCGATGATGTGCACATCGGTGCCGTGGACCTGGGAGACGAATGAGAGCCGCTCGCCGCTCAGGCCGATGACCTGAGCGAGAGCGGCTCGGTTGGCTGCGACGAGTTCGTCATCGTCTCCGACGTGGCGGGCGAGGTTGAACGAGGAGAAGTCCCCGCTCGAGTATCCGCCGTGCCGGTCGGTGAAGGCGATGTGGGCGGTGCGCCCGCCCGGGATGACGAACCTCGAGCGCAGCATATTACTTGAGGAAGTCCGGGATATCGAGGTCGGAGTCGAAGTTCGAGCTGCTGCGTTCGCCCGGCAGCGAAGCGGGAATCTGGTGTTCCTCGCTGCGGCGCGGCGCAGGTGCAGGCTCGTCGGCTTCGGGGGCCTCGGGCTCGGATTCGGCGATGACGGGCGACTCGGACTCGGTCTCGGCCGGAGCGGCGGCCGGAATCGGCGCGGGGAGCTGGTCGGATCCGGCGACCTCCGCGTTCGGGGAGGTGTTGTCGAATCCGGCGGCGATGACGGTCACTCGGCATTCGTCGCCGATGTTGTCATCGATGACGGCGCCGAAGATGATGTTCGCCTCGGGGTGCGCGGCCTCCTGGACCAGGCGTGCGGCCTCGTTGACCTCGAAGAGTCCGAGGTCGCCGCCGCCGGTGATGCAGAAGAGCACTCCGTGGGCGCCGTCGATGCTGGCTTCCAGCAGCGGGGACGCGATCGCGGATTCGGCCGCCTGCACGGCACGGTCGTCGCCGGTTGCCGCACCGATGCCCATGAGCGCGGTCCCGGCATCCTGCATGACCGACTTGACGTCGGCGAAGTCGAGGTTGATCAGACCCGGGACCGAGATGAGGTCGGTGATGCCCTGGACACCGGAGCGCAGCACCTCATCGGCGGAGCGGAATGCTTCGACGACGGAGACGCTGCGATCGGAGATTGAGAGCAGACGGTCGTTGGGGATGACGATGAGGGTGTCGACCTCTTCGCGCAGCGCCGCGATGCCGGCTTCCGCCTGCGCGGAACGACGGCGTCCCTCGAAGGTGAAGGGGCGGGTCACGACGCCGATGGTCAGAGCGCCGAGCGACCGGGCCACGCGGGCCACGACCGGGGCGGCACCGGTTCCCGTGCCGCCGCCTTCGCCGGCGGTGACGAAGACCATGTCCGCGCCCTCGAGAGCGTCGCGGATGGCGTCTTCGGAGGATTCGGCGGCCTTCTTGCCGATCTCCGGGTCTGCGCCGGCGCCGAGGCCTCGGGTCTGGTCGCGGCCAATCTCGAGCTTGACATCGGCGTCGGAGAGGACGAGAGCCTGGGCGTCGGTGTTGATCGCGATGAACTCCACGCCGCGCAGGCCGACGTCGATCATCCTCTGTACAGCGTTGACACCGCCGCCGCCGGTTCCGGCAACTTTGATGTCCGCTCCGGATTGTGGGAATTCAGCCAAGTCGGTTCCTCGTCTCAAGCGCTTGCGCTCCGCAGGGTCTGCGTGCGCATTCGGTCTGTGTTCTCTGCCCTGAGGCTATTGGGCGGGGCAATCTCACTGCAACCATTCTCGCCGGAGTGTCGGGGTTCGGCCAAACTTCACACCCGGTGTGTCGGAGCCAAACGGAGGCAATCGCAGCGACTGGCCCATACGGGGCAGCTCACGGAGGCCCGGGGCGGCCGCGGCGAAGTGTTCGACACCGGCTCGGACCGACGACCGGCCGGGCGGGACTCAGTCGGTCACGGGCACCGAGGGCACGGAGACATCGATCTCGGTGCGGCCCTCGGCGGCCAGCTGGGCGGCGGTGCGCACCTTGAGGCTGGAGTCCGAGGAATCGCCGAAGACGACCGTGGCCTTCTGCTTTCCGGTGTCGAGGCGTCCCTTGAGGCTCATTGCGTCCTTGGCCTCGATCGTCACCAGCTGACGCCTCAGCTCCGGTCGCAGTTCGCCCATGAAGCGAATGACCGCGGAGACGGTCTCTCTGTCCGGCTGGTGTCCTCCGCCGCTGAGCACCGTGAGCTTCTTCGGCGCCGTGTCGACCGTGCCGAGGTCGACGGCTTCGGAGTCGTAGAGGCGATAGCCGGATTCGCCTCTGATGGCGATGACGGGGGTGCGATCGGTGATCTCGATCTTCAGCGCCCTGGGACCCGCGTAGTGGACGGAAGCCGTCTCGGCTTTCGGGAATTCCTCCAGCACGGCGTCCTCGACGCGACCGGGACGCACCTGCGGAAGCGGTCGGCCGCCCTGGTCGTCGAGCACGGAATTGCTGACCTCATCGGTGTTGAGCAGTCGACTGCCGCTCACCTGCACCTTCTGCAGGGACAGCAGGGGCGAGAACCAGGCGACGGCGACGAGCGCGATGAGGGCGGCCACGATGCCGATGCCGATGAGGCGTCGACGCCAGGTCTTGAGGCGGCGGGCCCGAATGACTCCGGTGAGGTCCGCGGTGGAGTTGTCACCGGCCTGAGCCGGGGGAAGCGGCACCATGGGCGTCAGCCCTCCAACGCGCTCAGCAGCTCGGGCCCGAGGATGGTCACGTCACCGGCACCGACAGTGAGCACGAGATCGCCTGGCTTCACGCGAGCGGCGACGAAGGGGACCGCCTCGGCGAAGGACTCCAGGAAGGTCACGTTCTCGTGCGGGACACGGTCGGCGATGAGCGCGCCGGTGACTCCGGGCACGGGATCTTCGCGCGCAGGAAAGACGTCGAGGACGACGACCTCATCGGCCAGACCGAGGGCCTGTCCGAATTCCTCCCGGAATTCCATCGTCCGCGAGTACAGGTGGGGTTGGAAGACGGCCCAGACCCGTCCCCCGTCGGTGACGACCCCGCGGGCGGCGCTGAGCACCGCGCGCACCTCGGTCGGGTGATGGGCGTAGTCGTCGATGACGCGCACGCCGGCGGCGATTCCGCGTTCTTCGAAGCGGCGGCGGGTGCCTCCGTAGCCGGCGAGACCCGTGGCCGCACGTTCGACATCTGCGCCGAGGCTGTGTGCCACGGCGATGGCGGCTGTGGCGTTGAGTGCATTGTGCATCCCCGGCTGCCGCAGTTCGACTCGCAGCTCGCCGTCCCGGCCGGGCAGGTCGAGGACGAAGCTCGAGCCGATTCCGGAGTCGAGGTCACGCAGCACGATATCGGCATCCTCGGACGTGCCATAGAGGACGACGTCGGCTCCCTGGCTGCGGGAGTGCAGGGCGACGTCGTGGGAGCCGGGGTCGTCGGCGCAGGCGATGATCGTTCCACCTCGGGTCTGGATGCCGTCGCAGAACTCGATGAAGGCTTCGCGCACCTTCTCCGGGGTGCCGTAGTGATCGAGGTGGTCGGCTTCGACGTTCGTGAGGATGCCGATGGCCGGTTCGTAGAGGAGGAACGATCCGTCGGATTCGTCTGCTTCGGCGACGAAGACGTCTCCGGTGCCCAGATGGGCGTTCGTGCCCGTCGTCGACAGCACTCCCCCGATGACGAAGGACGGGTCGACTCCACAGGCCTGCAGCGCCACGGTGGTCATCGACGTGGTCGTGGTCTTCCCGTGGGTGCCCGCCACGGCCACGGCCCGCCGGTCGACCATGAGCGAAGCGAGTGCTCCGGAGCGGTGGAGGATGCGCAGTCCCCGGCGCTGTGCTTCGACGAGTTCGGGGTTGTCCTTGCGGATGGCCGATGAGATGACGAGAGTATCGGCCTCGCCGAGGTTGTCGGCCGAATGCCCGATCGTGACCGTGGCGCCCAGGGTCCGGAGAACGTCGACGACGTTGGATTCCTTCGCGTCCGAACCGGAGACGGTGACTCCGTTCATGACCATGATCCGGGCGATTCCGGACATTCCCGATCCGCCGATGCCGATGAAGTGGACGGCTCCGAGTTCGCCGACGGGAACGATGTTCGCGGGGCTCGTGTTCGCAGAGGTCATGGTCAGCCTTCCAGCGCGCGGTTGACGATGGCGGCCATGCGGGCCGCGGCATCGGTGGGGTAGTTGAGATGCAGTGCCGCCTGGCTCATCTGCGTCAGACGGGGCTCGTCGGCCAGCAGCGGCAGAATAGTGTCGACGACCGTCGACGGTGAGAATTCTGCATTGTCGACCATGAGTGAGGCACCGGCCGAGACGCTTCCGGAGGCGTTGAGGCGCTGTTCGCCGTTGCCGATGGCCAGCGGCACGTAGACCGCCGGGACTCCGGCGACCGTGGCTTCGGAGACTGTGGCGGCACCGGAGCGGGCGACGAGCAGATCGGCGACCGCATAGGCCCGATGCATTCCGTCGACGTAGTCCACGACGTGGTAGTCGGGCAGCTCGGCCGCCGCCTCCCGCAGGGCCTCGCCCTTTCCGGCCCCCGTGATATGGAGGACTTGGACGCCGGCCTCCTGACATGCGGTCGCGGTGGCCAGGAACGCTTCGTTGATCTTCTGCGCACCGGAGGAACCGCCGGTCACGACGAGGACCGGACGGTCGTCGCGCAGCCCGAGATCGGCACGGAACCCCGCGCGCTGTCCCGCGTCGCTGCGGTCGAGATCCGTGATCTCGGTGGGCATGGGCATGCCGACGAGGATAGAATTCCGCAGCTCGGTGTCCGGGAAGGTGATCCCGACGCGCCCGGTGGTGGTCAGTCGGGCGCCGAGGCGGTTCGCCATTCCCGGCTTCGCATTGGCTTCGTGGACGATCAGTGGGATCTTCGCCTGTTTGGCGGCGAGGAAGGCCGGCGGGCAGACGTAGCCGCCGACGCCGACGACGGCGTCGATGCTGCGGGAAGCGATGATCTGCTTGACGGCGGAGATATTGCCGCGGAAGCGTCCCGGGAACTTCAGCAGGGCGGGACTGATCGACCGCGGCATGGGCACCTTGTCGATGGTGAGCAGTTCGAACCCGGCACGCGGTACGATTTCGGCTTCGAGCCCGTCGGGGGTGCCCAACGCCACGACATCCCAGTCGGGGTGCTGCCGGCGCAGCTCGCGGCCGATCGCCAGCATCGGCGAGATATGGCCGGTGGTGCCTCCACCGGCGAGGAGGATACTCGTCATCTCATTTCCTTTTCTTGCGGGCAAGCACGGCGAGTGAGGATCGCAGACGTTCCTTGTTGGCGGCGATGGCCGCCTCGGCGCCCGGTTCGGTGCGAGCGAACGACAGCACCACTCCCACTGCGAGGAGAGAGGCGATGATCGAGGAGCCGCCGTAGGACACGAACGGCAGCGGCAGACCGATGACCGGCAGCAGTCCGGTGACGACGCCGATGTTGATTCCGGCCTGCCCGATGATGAGGGCGAAGAAGCCGGCAGTGGCGACCTGGACCATGAGACTGTTCGAACGCATCACCACGCGGACCATGGCGAAGCCGAGGACGGCGAAGATGAGAATGACGACGAGGGTGCCGACGAGGCCCAGCTCCTCTCCGATTATGGCGAAGATGAAGTCGTTGTGGGCTTCGGGCAGCCAGGACCATTTCTCACGGCTGGCGCCGAGCCCGACCCCCAACCATCCGCCGGAGGCCAGCGAGAACAGCCCGTGGTTGGACTGCCAGGCTTGGCCCATGGTGTCTGCAGCGCTCTGGTCCGCGTGACCGGTGAGCATCGCCTGGATGCGGTCAAGACGGTTCTGGGAGCTGAGGACGAAGAAGGTGACCGCCGCGGCGAGCACGCCACCCAGGAGGATGAAGTACTTCATCGGGAATCCGCCGACGAACAGGCAGACGACGGCCATGGCCATGATGACCAGGCCGGTGCCGAGGTCGTTGCCGGCCACGACGAGTCCGGCGGCGCCGAGGACTCCGGGCACGACGGGGATCATGGCATGGCCGAAGGTGGTCATCTTCCCGGCCTTCTGGGCGAGGATGAAGCCGAGCCACAGGGCGAGGGCGACCTTGAGGAACTCCGAGGGCTGGATCTGGAATCCGCCGAACCCGATCCAGTTCGCATTGCCCTTCGTCTCTTTGCCGAGTCCGGGGACGAAGACCGCCGCCTGCATGAGGAGTCCGCCGATGATGGCGAACCATGCGATCCGCTTCCAGAACTGCAGCGGCATCCGGCTCGCGATGTACATGAGGACGAGGCCGACCCCGGCGAACATCGCCTGCTTGTTGAAGTAGGCGAATGAGGAGCCGGCTCCCCCGTCGTAGGAAGTGATCGATGAGGCGGAGAGCACCATGACCAGGCCGAGTCCTGTGAGCAGGACGACGGAGGCGAGGATGAGGAAGTAGGTCGTCAGCGGGTGCGCGGAGAGACTGGAGATGTCATCGCGCAGATGGATCCATGCCTTCTTGAGCACCGAGGCGGTCTTGTTCTTCCCCGCGGCCTTCGCAGGCTTCTTCGAGGTGGCCTTCGCGGCACTCTTGCCAGACGTCTTCGCAGGCTTCTTCGCCGCCCCCGCCTTCGGTCTGGAGTCGCGTGCGGCAGATGCCGACCTGCCGGTTCCTGACGAGCGCCTGCCTGCGGTCGTCGTCGGCGCTGTCTTCGCGGCAGACGCTGTGCCGGCAGACTTCGCGTTTCGCGCCTTCGGCGCGGTCTTGACCCCCGTCTGCTGCCGCCCGGTCGTCGGCCTCGAAGTGGTCGACGTCGTCGGAGCGGATGCGGAGACAGAGGCCTTCGCAAGCTTGCGGCGGCGGCGTTCATCCGCCTTCGCGGTGGTCTGCCGTCCCATCTCAGCGCTCCAGGTGCGAGTTGACGGCCTCGGCGAAGAGATCGCCGCGAGTGTTGTAGTTGAGGAACTGGTCCATGCTCGCTGCCGCCGGTGCCAGGAGAACGGTGTCTCCGGCTTCGGCCAACCGTGCGGCTGCGTCGACGGCGGCCGCGGCGACGGCCTCTCCGCGGCGTTTCGGGACTCCGGAGTCCACGGCCAGGGCCGGTTCGATGCGGACGACTTCGAGGTCGGGGATGGTCGCGGCGATGGCCTCACGGTAAGCCGAGTCGTCCGATCCGATGAGCACGAGTGCCTTCAGCCGTTCGCGGTGGTCGGCGAACAGCGAGGTGAAGTCGGCGCCTTTGGGCAGTCCCCCGGCGATCCAGATGATCGAGTCGAAGGCGGCCAGCGAGGCATTCGCGGCGTGGGTGTTCGTCGCCTTCGAATCGTCGACCCAGCGGATGCCGTCCGCCTCGGCGACGGTGACCATGCGGTGGGCGCCGAGTGAATGGTTCTGCAGTCCCGCGGCGATCGCCTGACCGGGCACGTCGATGGCGCGGGCCAGACAGGCTGCGGCCAGAGCATTGGCGACCTGGTGGGGGGCGGGCCGCGAACCCGCGACCCCGGTGGCCGTCGCCACATCGTCGAGGGAGGCGAGTTCGGCGGCCGATGAGTAGCGCTGCGGAATGAAGGCCCGGTCGACCAGCAGGTCCTCGACGACGCCGAGCTCGCCGGGGCGAGGCACACCGGTGGTGAAGCCGATGGCCTTGGCTCCTTCGACGACGTCGGCGTCCTCGACCATGTGCAGAGTCACCTCGTCTGCGCAGTTGTACACGCAGGCGAGCTTCGCATTGTGGAAGATCTTCGCTTTGTCTGCCGCATAGGCTTCGGCGCTGCCGTGCCAGTCGAGGTGATCGGGTGCGATGTTGAGCACGGCTGCGGCGTCGGCGCTCATCGACTCCTGCCAGTGCAGCTGGAAGCTCGAGAGTTCGATCGCGAGGGCCTCGAGGCCGGGTTCGAGCACGGCTTCAAGCAGCGGGGTGCCGATATTGCCGCAGGCCTTGGCCTTGAGCCCTGCTGCCAGCAGCATCGATTCGAGCATCGTCGTGGTCGTCGTCTTGCCGTTGGTGCCGGTGATGGCGAGCCATTTGGCGTCGTTGGTGCCGCGGATCCGCCACGCGAGTTCGACTTCGCCGATGACCGGGATACCGGCCTTCGCTGCGGCCGCGAGCACCGGCTGGTCCGGACGCCATCCGGGTGAGGTGACGACGAGGTCGAATTCGCCTTCGGGCAGAGCTTCGACGTGTTCGGGTCCCCGTCGGATGTCGACGTCGAAGACCTCGAGGATCTGCGCCTTCTCGCTCACATCGGCGGTGGCGTCGCCGTCGATGACGATGACATCGGCTCCGCGTTCGCCGAGGTGGACGGCAGCGGGGAATCCCGTCACCCCGAGACCGGTGACGAGGATGCGCAGTCCGGCCAGGGATGAACTCGGTCCGTGCAGTGCGGCCGGGATCTCCTTGGTGGTGGGTTCATCAGCCAATGCGCGCCACCCAATCGGCGTAGAACAGGCAGATTCCGGCGATGACGAAGAGGGCGGCGATGATCCAGAACCTCACCACGATCGTCACTTCGGCCCAGCCCTTGAGTTCGAAGTGGTGCTGCAGGGGCGCCATGCGGAACACGCGTTTGCCGGTGGTCTTGAAGGAAGCGACCTGGATGATCACCGACAGGGTGATGATGACGAAGAGTCCGCCGAGGACGATGAGCAGCAGCTCGGTGCGCGACATGATCGCCAGTCCGGCGAAGGCACCGCCGATGGCCAGCGAACCGGTGTCGCCCATGAAGATCTTCGCCGGCGAGGTGTTGAACCACAGGAAGCCGAAGCAGGCCGCGGCCATGGCGCCGGCGACCATCGCGAGGTCGCGGGGGTCGCGCATGTAGTAGCAGGCGTTCGTGGCCTCGGACATGAGATTGCAGTTCTGGGTCGACTGCCAGGTGCCGATGACGACATAGGCGGCGAAGACGACCACCGAGGCGCCGGCGGCCAGTCCGTCGAGGCCGTCGGTGAGGTTCACCGCGTTCGAGACAGCGGTGACGATGAGGTTCGCCCAGATGACGAACAGGATGAGGCCGAGGATCGCCGAACCGAAGGCGAGGTCGAGGTTCGTGTCGCGGATGAACGACACCTTCGTCGACGCCGGGGTCTCACCGAAGGAGTTCGGGAACTGCAGCGCGAGCACGGCGAACGAGATTCCGACGAAGGCCTGGCCGATGAGCTTCGGCATGGGGCGCAGTCCCAGTGACCGCTGCTTCTTGATCTTGATGAAGTCGTCGAGGAAGCCGACGACCGCCAGTCCTGCGGCCAGCCACAGCACGAGCAGACCCGACGCTGTGGGCACGGAACCGGTGAACAGGTGTCCGAGCAGGTAGGCGAGCACTGCGGCGCCGATGATGACGACTCCGCCCATGGTCGGGGTTCCGCGCTTCGTCGCGTGCGAGGTCGGACCGTCGTCACGGACGAACTGGCCGTACCCTTTCTTGACGAGCACCCGGATGAACAGCGGTGTCCCGACGAGAGCGAAGATGAGAGCCAGGCAGGCTGCGAGCAGTACGGCAATCATTGGGCCCCCGATACTCCGGCGATTTCGTCTCCCAGATAGCGCAGACCGGCATCGCGGGAGGATTTGAACAGAACGATGTCGCCGGGAGCGAGTTCGGCGCTCAGAAGGTCCTTCGCCTCGGCCGCGGTGGCGACCCAGGCCGCCTCGTTGCCCCAGGAGCCTTCGAGGTTCGCAGCGTTGAAGATCGGCTTCGCGCCCTCTCCTACGACGATGGTGCGAGTGATGTTGAGGCGCACGACGAGTTCGCCGATGTCCGAGTGCGCGGACACCGATTCGGACCCGAGTTCGAGCATCTCGCCGAGCACGGCGAAGGTGCGACGTGGGCTGTTCTCCTCATCACCGCGGCCCATCGAGGCCAGGGTCTTCAAGGAGGCCCGCATGGATTCGGGGTTCGCATTGTAGGCGTCGTTGAGCACGGTCACGCCCGACGGCGAATCGATGAGCTCCATCCGCCAGCGACTGGCCGCCGAGGAGGTCGACAGCGTCGTGACGATCGACCTGGCCGCTACGCCGCAGGCGTGGGCGATGGCGGCTGCCGCCAGAGCGTTGCCGACGTGGTGCTCGCCGATGAGCGCCAGACGCACATCGCGGGGCTCCTCACCGGGCAGGGTGAGGGTGAACGTCGGATGACCGGAGGAATCCGTGGACACCGAGGTACCGCGCACGACCAGGTCGTCGGCACCGACCCATTCGGGCAGGGACTCACGCTGTGAGAACCACAGGGTGGTCACCTCTGGAGCGAGCACCTCGCGCATCGCCGATACGCGGGTGTCGTCGGCGTTGAGCACGGCGGTGGATCCGGCCGTCAGGGACTCCACGAGTTCGGCCTTCGCCCGCGCGGTGTTCTCGATCGAACCGAAGACTCCGGAGTGGGCGGTGCCCACGGCCAGCTCGACGGCGATATCTGGTCGGATGAGGCTCGTCAGATAGGCGAGGTTGCCGATCGACCGTGCGCCCATCTCGAGGACGAGGAAACGAGTGGTTTCGACCGCGCGCAGAGCTGTCAGCGGGACTCCGACCTCGTTGTTGTAGGAGTTCGGCGGCCACACGGTCTCCGCCTCACCCGAGAGCAGATCCGCGGCGAGGTCCTTCACCGTGGTCTTGCCGACGGAACCGGTGATCGCGATGACGGTGAGTTCGCCGTCTGTGCGCAGGCCTTCGATGCTGTGCTTGGCCAACTGGCCGAGCGCTTCGGTGGCATCGGCGACGACGACGACCGGCAGAGGTTCGTCGTCGATGGTGGGGACGGATTCGCCGATGATCAGGGCCGCTCCCGCCTCGACGGCGGCGGCGGCGAATTCGATGCCGTCGAAGCTCTCGCCTCGGCGGGCGACGTAGATATCGCCGGGTCCGACTTCTCTCGAGTCGGTCACCACACCGGCGGTCAATGGGGTCTCGGGGTCGATGCCGTACAACTCGCCGCCCAGGGCGGTTGCGATTTCGGCTGCAGTCAGTCGCTTCATATCATCTGTGAACTTTACCTGGTTGTGCGCCGCCCAGTCGCATGGACAGCGCTGAGCGTGTCCTGGCCCGGTCGTCGAAATCGGTGACCGTGGTGCCCACGGTCTGGCCTGTCTCATGCCCCTTGCCCGCGATGAGCACGGTCGCCGAGGCGTCTGCTTCGGCAATCGCCTCATCGATGGCGGCACCGCGGTCGGGGACCTCGATGATCTTTTTCACACGGGCCCGTCCCGCATCCACCTCGGCGTCGATCCCCTGCCTGATGGCTGCACGGATCGTGTCGGGATCCTCGGTGCGCGGATTGTCGTCGGTGAGAACGATCACATCGGCTTCACGTGCCGCCGCCTGACCCATGCCGAAGCGCTTGCCGCGGTCGCGGTCGCCTCCGGCGCCGAAGACGATGATGAGCTCATCGGAGTCGGCGTGGAGCGTCGCCAGCGCCTTCGCGATCGCGTCGGGGGTGTGCGAGTAGTCGACGATGGCCCGCGGCAGGATGTCCGGGTGGGATTCGCTCAGCGCCCGCGGACCGGAGACATCGATGATCTCCATCCGTCCGGGCACCGTGGCCACGAAGCTGCGGCCGATGGCATCGATCTCTTCGGCACTGACGCCGGCCTCGATGAGCATCGAGGCCGCCAGGGCCGTATTCGTGACGTTGAAATCGCCTGGCAGCGGTGAGCGGAGCCGGATGCTCTCCCCGTCGTCGAGGTGGAGCACGAAGTCCGAAACGCCTGGGGTGTGCTCGATGCGCCACTGGCTGCGTTCGTCTCGTCCCAGCGTGCGCACGGGCACCTGTGCGGCCGCCGTCATCCGCTCGCCCCATTCGTCTTCGACGACAATGACGGCCTTGTCGGAGAATGTGCGGGTGAACAGCTGGGCCTTCGCCTCGAAGTACTCCTCCATCGTGTTGTGGAAGTCGAGGTGATCCTGGGACAGGTTCGTGAACCCGGCGACGCTGAAGTGAGCCCCGTCGACGCGGTGCTGGCTGAGCGCGTGGGAGGAGACCTCCATCGCACAGGTGTCGACCTCGGCCGCGCGCATCTTCGCAAACAGGGCGTGCAGTTCGGGGGCCTCCGGAGTCGTGCGCACGCTGGGCACCGTATCGCCGGCGATGAGGATGGCGACAGTGCCGATGACGGCGGTGCGGTGGCCCAGTGCCGCGAGCATCCCGTCGGCCAGGTAGGTCGTCGTCGTCTTCCCGTTCGTTCCGGTGACTCCGATGAGCTCCGGCACCGAGGTGGTCCCGTAGACGGCAGCGGAGACGAACCCGAGCACGGCGCGAGGTGCTTCGACGATGAGAGCGGTGACTCCGGCGAGCAGGTCCCGGTCCGCCTCGTCCGTGCCCAGCGCTTCGGTGATGAGATGCCAGCCGGCATCGTCGGTGAGGATGGCGTCGACTCCGGCGCGGATCAGCTCGGGGGCGAACTTCGCACCGTGGACGTTCGCGCCCGGCAGGGCGGCGTAGAGCTGACCGGGTGAGACCGCACGCGAGTCGTGGGAGACTCCGGTGACCTCTGTCTCGGGGTCACCGTGGAGGGTGCCGGGTGCGATCGGCAGCAGCTGTGAAAAGCGCATCATTTCCATTCTCGGGCGGGCAGGTCGGGCTTCTGTGTCGACGGTGGGATCTTGAGATGCCGCATGGCGAAGCCCGCGACATCGGAGAACACGGGGGCTGCGGCCTGTCCACCGTAGTAGCCGTTCCGAGGACGTTGCAAAGTCACCGAGATCGCGAGTTCGGGATCTTCGGCGGGCAGGACGCCGACGAAGGAGGCGGTGTATCCGTCATAGCCTCCGCCCTCGGCTGCCGGTGCCTGCGCGGTGCCGGTCTTCCCTGCGACCCTGTAGCCGGAGACCTGGGCGGACTTGCCCGTGCCTTCGGCCACGACGCCTTCGAGCATCCGCAGGGTCTCGTCGGCGGCCTTCTTGCTGACGACGCGTTCCTTCTCTCCTGCGGGGGTGGAGATGGTGCGTCCGTTCGGGGAGATCATTCCGTCGACGAGGCGGGAGGGCACGTGGACTCCCCCGTTGGCGATGGTGGAGATGACGTCGGTCGTCTGGATCGCGTTCGCGGCCACACCCTGACCGAACATCACGGTGTACTTCGTACGTCCGTCCCACTCCTCGTACGGATGCAGGATGCCCGAGGTCTCGGCCGGGAAGTCGATTCCCGAACTGGTGCCGAAGCCGAACTTCTTCATGTATTCGTAGCGCTGGGCTTCGGTGAGTTCCTTGCCCGCCAGCACGGTGCCGGTGTTCGAGGATTGGGCGAGGATTCCGGCGAAGGTGAGCTTCTCGTCGGGGTGCTCGTGGGAGTCGCGGAACTCCTCGTCGTTCGGTGCCTTCCACTTGTCCGGGACGGTGAACTCCTGTTCGGGAGTGACGAGTCCTTGGTCGAGCAGCGCTGCGGCGGTGACCATCTTCGCGGTCGAACCGGGCTCGAACATGTCGGTGAAGATGCGCGAACCGCGGTCGGGGCCGTCGACCTTGCCCGGGGAGTTCGGGTCGACGGTGGGAGCATCCGCGGCGGTGATGATGCGTCCCGTCTTGATCTCTTTGATGACGATCGACGCGGATTCGGCTTCGTGCTTCTTCCGCTGCTCTTCGATGGCCTGCTGTGCGTAGTACTGCATCGCCGGGTCGATCGTCGTCTGCAGGCCCTGGCCGTCGACGGCGTCCTTCATGTTGTTGTCGCCGAGAGGGATGATCTCTCCGCGTGCTCCGCGTTCGTACTGCTGCTGGCCGTCCTTGCCCGACAGCTGTTCGTCATAGGCCGATTCGAGACCGGCCTGGGCCGTGCCGTCGGAGCTGAGGAACCCGACGAGGTTGCCGGCGACTCCGCCGGCAGGGTATGAGCGCACGGAGTACTCCTCGGCGGAGATGCCGAGGACCTCGAGCTTCTTCACCGCACGCCAGGTCTCCGAGGTCAGCCCCTTCGCAACGGGGTTCCATCGCTTGTCGCCGACGAGTTTCGGATAGAGGACACCGGGGTCGGTCTTCAGCGGCTTCGACAGGGCTTCGGCTGCGCCCCAGGCTCCGACGAGCTTGCCGTCGACTTCGTACTGGGCGACGTTCTGCTGATCGACGACGAGCTGGTAACGGGAGACGCTGTCGGCGAGCACTGTGCCGTCGGCGGCCAGGATCTGTCCGCGATCGGCCGGCAGGGTCCGAGTGACCAGGCGATTCGACAGCGCCTTCTCCGCCAGCTTCATCGAATCCATACCCTGGATGGATACGAGGCGGACGGAGGTGATGAGGAGGACGAGGACCGACACCGCGGCGATGAAGCCCATCCGCCAACGCAGATCGGGGCCACCGCCCTTGCGTTTCTTCTTCAGTCGGGTCTTGGCTGGGCCCATAGCTTGAGTCCTCGGTCCTTGGTGTGGTCGGCGAATGTGTCGGTCAGGCCGTTCCCTGGTCCCGGTGAGCTCGGACTACTTCGGCGCCTCCTGGCTCGGAGCCGCCACGTCCTGGCTCGGGCTGCCCCCGACGACCGGGAGCTTCTCATCCGATCGTAGATTGGGTCGGATGTCATTACGTGTATCGGCGCGCGGGCCGGGCACGACTGTGGGCTCTTTCTCACCGCTGACGTCGATTCCGGGGGCATCGATCATCTTCCCGGTCTTCGCGTCGAGGAATTCCGGTGAGGAATCACGGACGAGACCGAGCTCTTCGGCGGCCAAGGCGATGTTCTGCGGGGACTCACGGTACGAGTTGTCTTCGACGAGGCGGTCCTTCTGCTCGGCCAGAGCTTCCTTCTCACTCGTCAGCTGGTCGACCTTGTAGGAGGTGTTGGCGACGAAGATGTTGAGCAGCAGCACGGCCACGAGGGTGGCGAGAAGGATCCCCACGCACAGCATGGAGAAGGGCAGACGGGACTTCGGCAGTTCGAACTTGAGCAGCCGCAGCCTCGCCCCACCCTGCTGACCACCGGCCTCTTCGAACCGGCGCGGACGTTCGGGGAAGTTATGCTGACCGGCTCTTGCCGAGGAATTGCTCACGATCGTGCCTCCCTGATCTTCTGCACTGCCCGCAGTCGGACGCTTGCCGCCCGCGGGTTGGTCTCTGCTTCTTGCTCATCAGCCATTTCGGCGCCCCGGATGATCTCGGTCAGCCAGGGCTGGTGCTCTTCGGGCACGACCGGCAGATCCGGCGGCGCCGAGGAGGTCGTGGCCGCTCGGAAGGTCTTCTTCACGATCGTGTCCTCCAATGACTGGTAGGACTCGATGACGGCCACTCCCCCGATGTGCAGCGCTTCCAGTGCCGCCGGCAGCGCGGTGCGCAGCACCCCGAGCTCGTCGTTGACCTCGATGCGCAGGGCCTGAAAGGTGCGTTTGGCGGGATGCGACTTCTTTTTCGTCTGCGGGATCACTCGGGAGAGCATGGCCGCGAGCTGGTCCGAGGTCTCCCACGGGGTGTCGACTCGGTCGGTGACGATGATCTTCGCGATCTTGCCGGCCAGCTTCTCCTCTCCGTATTCGCGGAGGATGCGGCGCAGCTCGGATTCCGAGTAGGTGGCCAGCACTTTCTCCGCCGTGAGCTCCTGGGTGCGGTCCATGCGCATGTCCAGGGGCGCCGGCCGGGAGTAGGAGAATCCGCGTTCGTCCTCGTCGAGCTGCAGTGAGGACACTCCCAGGTCGAGCAGGATCGCGCTGATCTCTGAGATGCCGAGGTCGGCGAGGACCTCGGGCAGTTCGTCGTCGACTGCGTGGACGATATCGATGCGGTCAGCGAAGGGGGCCAGGCGTTTCGCGGCGATGTCGATGGCCTGCAGATCACGGTCGATGCCGACGAGGTGGACATCGTCGAAGGCCGTGAGGACGGCTTCGGCGTGACCGCCCATTCCGAGCGTGCCGTCGACGACGACCGGGGTGTGGCCCGCGCCCCTGGCGGCTTCGACGCCGACGCCGATGAGTTCGACCACGCGCGTCAGGAGCACCGGTACGTGCTGAGCTGTCATTCGTGGGTCCTTCATACGGGGGTGGTCGGGGGTGCGCTGCTGGAGCCAGAACCTTGACCGCCGTGGCCCTGCCACCGGGGAAGTGTGTCAGGACGTCCGAGCTTCGGAAACGGGGAAGTTCCCCGAAACTCGAGCACGGCGGGCAAGGATCAAACCCGAGCAGAATCAGATCACTCCGGGGATCACCTCCTCCTCGCGTTCGGCGAAGGCCTGCTGAGCGCCGACGAGGTAGTCCTCCCAGGTCGGTGCATCCCAGATCTCGACTCGGTTGCCCATGCCGATCACTGCGACTTCCCGATCGAGTGATGCGTACTGCCGCAATATGTTCGGGACCGTGATGCGTCCCTGTTTGTCCGGTTGTTCCGCAGATGCCGCCGACAGGAACACACGCTGGTAATCGCGGGCTTCCTTATTCGTCTTCGGCGCGTTCTGGATTCGCGCGTGCTCGGCTTCGAACTCCGTGGTGGGGAACAGGGTGAGGCAGTTCTCCTGGCCACGGGTCAGAACGAGTCCGGGCGACAGCTCCTCGCGGAACTTTGCGGGCAGGATGAGGCGACCTTTGTCGTCGAGCTTCTGCATATGAGTGCCCAAGAACATGTCGTCTCACCCCTTTCGAAACCCATCGGCTCCGATAGCAACCACAGTACTCCACTTCCCTCCACATATTCCAGCTTTTCGCTTCAACGATGCTCCTGACTCATTGTTTTCCCAGGTCAGATAGGTGGAGGAAAGTGGGGAAAATTTCTCGAAGGCGCGTCGCGGGAGTGTCGGACGCGGGAAGAACGGCGGGCCCGCGAAGGCGGTGGGCTGCCTCGGCGAGGACGATGAGAACGGCACAGATCCGCGAGAATCCGGGGATCACGGGCGAGACCCGCGCCGAGGTGGAGGCGAGTGGGGAGGAAAGTGGAGGGTCCGCGTGGAGGAAAGTGGGGAGAGTGGTGGGGAGTGGGGTGGGGTGCCTCGGGGAGGGCGTGGGAGTGGGGAGGAGAAGGGAGTGACGAAGCTGAAAGAAACTCGTGTGGCTGGGGTGCGGGCTTTAAGGGACAATGGAGGGTATGTCGACCAGCCAAGAAGGTACACAGACCAATTCCGTGATCGGCGCCGAACACATCGAGTGGGTGCAGAATCTGACCTCGCGGGCACGCACCGCGATGAACTCGGTGCTCGAGGGCAAGGATGAGGCCGTCGGCCTCTCACTCATCGCACTGCTCGCCGGCGGACATGTCCTCCTCGAAGACGTCCCCGGCGTCGGCAAGACCCTGTTGGCCCGTGCCATGGGCAAGGTCGTCGACGGTTCCGTGCGCCGCATCCAGTTCACCCCGGACCTGCTGCCCACCGACGTCGTGGGTGTGAACCTGTTCAACCAGGAGACTCGTCACTTCGAGTTCCGACAGGGACCGGTGTTCGCGAACATCGTCATCGCCGACGAGATCAACCGTGCGTCCCCGAAGACGCAGTCGGCGATGCTCGAGTGCATGGCCGAAGGTCAGGCGACGATCGACGGGCAGACCTATCCGATGCCCACGCCGTTCATCGTCGTCGCCACTCAGAATCCGATCGACATGGAGGGCACCTACGCTCTGCCCGAGGCGCAGCGCGACCGCTTCCTCACCCGTATCTCCCTGGGATATCCGGCGACGTCCGACGAGGTCGATCTGCTGGACAACCAGATCCAGAACGATCCCCTCGAGACCGCTGCCGCGGTGACGAACCTCGAGCAGATCACTCAGGCCCGCACCATCGTCCGCCATGTCTCCGCCAGCCGGCAGCTGCGCGAGTACATCGTGGCGATCCTCCATGCCACCCGCAACGATCAGGCGATCCTGCTCGGCAGCTCCCCGCGCGGCGGCGTCCATCTGCTGCGGGCGGCGAAGGCACGCGCGGCACTGTCGGGGCGCACCTTCGTCACCCCCGACGATGTGCAGGCTCTGGCCCCGTACATCCTCGCCCACCGCATCATCCCCCGCGACGGAGACGACGCAGATCTGGCTGCTGACCTCATCGGTCGGGTGCTGTCCCGCGTGCCCGTCTCGGCGAACCAGTGACCGCATGCGACTGAGCACTTCGGGCATCATCTTCGTCCTGGCCGGGGCGGCCCTGATCATCACGGCCTACCGCTTCGCGCTGCCTGGCCTGCTGCCGGCCGGTCTGCTGCTGCTCGGCCTGGTCCTGCTCTCGGCGCTGCTCATCCTATGGGGCACCCGTCGGGTGTCGATCGCGATGAGCACGAACCTCCACGAAGTGGCGCTGTCTCCTTCGGGAGACCGCTACCCGCTGGCCGCCGAAGGCAAAGAGGTCGAAGTCCAGGCGCGCGTGACGAATGTCGGCCAGCTCGCGATTCCCGCCGCGACGATCGATTTCACCCCGGCCGAGGGATTCGGCGACTCCACCTCCGGTGATGTCCCGGCTCTGGCCCATGGGGCATCGCAGACGGTGCTGACGTCGTTCACCCCCAATCGCCGCGGTGTCTCCGGGATCGATGCGGTCCTCATCACCGTGTTCGGACCCTTCGGCCTGGTGAAGATGAAGAAGAAGGCCCACGGGGCCTTCCCCGTGGCCGTGTCCGTGCCGATCCTGCCTGCGCGCATCCCGCAGGATTCGTCGATTCGGCCCTCCCGCCTCGACGACGGCAAGGTCCGCACCGGACACACCACCCGGGACTTCCACACACGTGAGTACGTGCCCGGCGATGATCTGCGGCATGTGCATTGGCCCTCGACGGCGAAGTCCGGCGAGCTCATGGTCCGGCACGAAGCCGATGAGGAGACGCTCCATTCGCTCATCCTCATCGACCTCGTCGCCGATGAGGGCGCCGTGGAGCCGAGCGACCTCGAGATCGAGTTCCTGCTGGCCGCGGCGACCGCGGCCGGAACCGCGTTCCTCAAGGCCGATTACGAAGTCAATGTCGTCGCTCCCGGACACCAGATCAGATTCAAAGGAGCCCGCGAGATCGACAAGCTGCGTCTGCTCTCCGCCCTTGTGCGCCCGGGCAGGGTCGAACTGCCCTCGCACGACAACCCCAACCACATCGTCATCTGCTCCGTCGGCGACCAGCGCGGGCAGGAACTCGCCTCGCACTTCTCCCGCCGCGTGCCGGTGACTCTGCGCACGCTCAGCGAGATCGACGATCTGACGATGCTCGGTCTCAGCGAGGACCTGCCGGAGTCCTGGACGACGTTCGAGTCCAAGCGCTCTCGCAGCGGCACCGGTCGGACCTCGGCCGAACCCGGACCGGGAACTGCCGGTGCCGGCAGCGCGTCCGCGGCTCCGGGTGGTGCGAGCTCGACTCCGCAGGGGGTGCGCCGATGAGTCTGAATACTCCCGACACACGTCTGCGCGGAGCCGATTCCGAGTCTCCGGCGAACGGCTATTCGGCTCCCTCGTCGACGGGCGATGAGCGCCCGAGCACGGGCTGGCTCGAGGCGATCGTCGTCTTCGTCGCCATGGCCCTTACCGCTGTCGCCGTATCGGCGGTGTTCAAGGACTTCGCCTGGGTCTCGCCCGTCCTGGTCGCCGTCGCCGTCGTCGTCATCGTCGGCGCCGTGTTCCGCACCGTTCCGGCACTGCGCTCGACCGGCACCGCGGTCATCGCCCAGTGCGTGGCCGGTCTCATCGCGGTCTTCATCGTCTGCGCCGGGGATTCGCTTCTGCTCGGGTTCATCCCGACCGGTGAGTCCTTCGGAACGGTGATCGATCTGCTCTCCGAGGGGGTCAGCGACCTCTACGCGACCGCTCCCCCGGCGGCGAGCACACCGGGCTTCATCGCGATGCTCACGATCGCTTTCACCCTCATCACGATCCTCATCGACGGCCTCGTCTCGGATCTGCGGGCACCGAAGGTCGGCGGTGTGCTGCTGCTCGTGCTGTGGATGATCCCCGTCTACTTCGCCGCGCAGGAGGTGAAGTGGTGGCACATCGTCGCGATCCTCGCGGCGTTCCTGCTGCTCATGCTCAGCCCCTATCTGCCCGCGACCCGGTGGCGCGGAGGAATGACGGCGATCCTCGCCGGAGCTCTGGCTCTGGCGATCGGCATCGGCCTGCCCCATCTGCTGCCCCCGGTGCCCACCCTGCCCGACCGGGCCTCGAAGGGCCAGGGCGACCTGACGGTGACGAACCCATTCCTCAACCTGCGCCAGAACCTCGGCGACCGGGATGACAAGACGCTGTTCAGCTACCAGACGACGGACGAGGACGCGGATCCGATCCGGTTGACCTCGATCGATGACTTCGACGGTGAGAACTGGGCACCGAGCCCGTTCAGCCTCGATCCGTTCGCGATCGCCGCCGACGGAATGCCATGGCCCGCGGGGATGCCGCGGGACAAGAACTTCAAGGAGCAGACGATCAGCGTCGCCGTCGGCGACGACTACGACCAGCAGTACCTGCCGTCTCCGTATGCTCCGCAGCAGCCGAAGGACCTGAGTCGTCGGTGGATCTTCGACGAGAAGACCTTGACGGTCGTCGGCAACGGTGAGAAGACCGGTGGACTGCAGTATTCGATGGACTATCTGTCCCCGAATCCCGACGTCGAGGATCTGCAGTCGGCAACTCCGGTGTCCGAGAGCGACTTCGAGACCGAACTCGCCGTCCCCGACTCCCTGCCGACCAGCGTGAAGGAGACCGCAGAGCGGGTCACCGCCGATGCGGATAACCAGTGGGAGGCCGCAGTCATGCTGCAGGCGTACTTCCGCGGCGGCGATTTCGAGTATTCGCTCGATGCCCCCGAACGGGCCAGCGGCGACGCAATCTCGGACTTCCTGGCGGATAAGCAGGGCTACTGCGTCCAGTTCTCCTCGGCCATGACGATCATGGCCCGGACGATGGGAATTCCGGCCCGCATCGGCGTCGGATACGCCGGCGGGGACGAAGCCGAGAACGGCGTCGACGTGAGCATGCAGGATTCGCATGCCTGGCCGGAGCTCTACTTCGAAGGTGCCGGCTGGGTGCGCTTCGAACCCACCCCCGGCGGTCCCGCCGGAGATCCGCCGAAGTGGACCCTCGCCGATGGCGCCGACCAGCAGGAGGAGGGCGACGAGTCGGAGTCTGCGAGCCCGAGCGAAGAGCCGAGCGAATCTGCTTCGCCGACCGGTGGCTCCGAGGAACCCACCGAGGAGGAGACGAGCACTCAGGCCGCAGAGCCGGCCGGTTCGAACTTCGGCACTGTCTTCGGCATCGCTGCGATCGTGCTCGTCCTGCTGCTGCTCGCGGCACTGCCTGCGATCTGGCGTTCGATCCTGCGCTCGCGCAGGACGAAGGATCCGCAGAACCTCGAGGCGGTGTGGACTGAGGTCCGTGCTCTGGCCACCGACTACGGGCAGAGCTTGGATTCGAGTCGGACACTGCGCTTCAACGAGCTCGTGCTCGCCGGTGCCGTCCCTGCAACCGGCGCTGCCGGCGGTGGTGGCACCGAGGCTGCGGATACCTCGAGTACCACCGGTACGGATGCCGGCTCCACGGCGCCAGAGATCGATCCGGACACCGGCGAACCGATGCGAAAGACCGCCGCCGAGGCGGCTGCCGGCTCCGGTGCCGCCGTGCAGAACGCAGAAGCTGCCGGTTCCTCGACGTTCGATCGTTCGGATGAACGGCTGCGACGTCTGAGCAGTCCGGCCCCGTCGCGTCCGTCAGAGTCGGGTCATGATGACTCTGCGCTCGGAGCGTTCGTCGATGCCCTCGAAGCTCAGCGCTACGGTGCGGCTACCGAGGCGCTCGATGACTCGGAGGTGCAAGCGCTCGTCGACGAGGTGAGGACGGACTTGTCGGAGCGGGCCACGCCGGGCAGTCGGATCTCTGCGAAGATCTGGCCGGCCAGCCTGTTCAATCGTCCGAAATGACGAGGAGCTGACGATCCAGGCCGATACCTGGCGGTCCTGGTCGATGTGCGAGGAGGCGGTCCTGCGGGGCCGCCTCTTCGCTGTCACGCAGAGCCTGGACCCTCCATGCGAGAGTCTGGGACCTCAGTGCCCTGCCGCGTGTTTCGCGTTCTCTCGATCGAGTGCACGCAGGGCGAGCAGGCCGCGCACGGCGGCGATGGGCTTCACCAGCGGCTGTTCACCGAATCGGTAGTCTCCCCCGCGGACCAGTCGTCGTGCCAGGTCCGGGCGCATCTGCCACAGGTGGTCGCGGGCTTTCTCGGCGTGGTGGGAGTTCGAGACGATGCTGATCGTCGTGGCCGGGGTGAGCTCGCGGTCGATGATGGGGATCGCGTTGGCGATGTTCTCCCACGTCGTTGTGCTCTGCTCCTCCAGCACGGCTCGGCCGGTGAAGCCGAGTTCGTCCCGGGCGAAGCGTTCGAGGATGAGGGCCTCCGGTGTTCGTCCTGTGACGGCGCCTCCGCAGAAGATGAGGAGAGTCGACCGGGCTGTCGGATCGATCGACCGCAGACCCGCGCGGACCCGGAACCGGTTGATTCCGTTCGGTCGCTGACCGCGGTTGGCATATCCGAGGACGATGATGATCTGGTCGCTGTCGGCTGTGGTCTCGTCTCTGCCTGCCGCGGTCAGGGCCCGAACGCCTGGACTCGACCACCGGTCGCTCCGTGATCGCCGGCCAGCAGAGGTATCACAGTCTCCCAGCCGACGGTGGCTCGATCGCCAGTGCGCTGCCTCGGCGAAGGCGAAGACGCCGGCAAAGACAGCAAGGGCAGAACCGGCGAGTAGGCGGACCGGCATTGAAAAAGGCACTCTCATATCGAGAGTGCCTTGATCGCCCTGAGCAGGATCATTCGCCGCGTTGGCGCTTCTCCCACCGGTCTTCCATTCGGCTCATGAATCCGGAGTTGCCCTTGGCACCGGTCTTCGCTCCGGAGTTCCGAGAGTCCGTCTGAGTGGTGTGCACATGGCCGGGACGGCTGAACGCCCAGTACATTCCGGCGACCATGAGGCCGAAGCCGACGACGCCGAGGGCGATCCACCATGCGGAGTTGGACACGAGCGAGATCGCGAGGATCGTCGCGGCCAGCCCGGCGAGTGCGATGAGAATACCGAGGACGAAGCGCTTCGCCGAGAAACCGGGCCCCGTGGCAGCGGCCTGGGTTTCCGAGATATTCCGGGCAAAACGAGGGTCTTCACTGCGCAGCTGCTTCTCAAGTTGATCCAACAGCTGCTGTTCGTGATCGGAGAGTGGCATCTCGAACCCCCGTTTCGCTTCCCAAGTCTTTCCCCCAATCATAGTCTCTGAGGGCCGAAAAAACATCTCCGGGGGCCGTCAGGAGCCGGATTCCCACGGGGTCTTCAGACTGTGCTCCCGCTCACCCGCTCTCAGGCCTCGGGGCGTTTGCGCAGAAGCGAGGCCTGCGAGATCGCTTCGCTGCCGAATCGCCGCCTCACCTCGTCGAGGGCGACCTCGGCTTCACGTCCGGAATGTTCTGGTTCGTCCAAGGTGGCCTGCCGTCCGGTGACGGCGAAATCGCTGAGGCCGGCGGCTCGGACGCCGAGCAGCCTGACTCCCTGGGAGCGCTGCTCACGCAGTTTGCGCAGAGCCGGGCGCAGCGCCTCGTACATCTCCCGGGCCAGATCCGTCGGCGCCGACAGAGTCACAGACCTCGACAGAGTCGTGAAATCGCCGAGACGGTACTTCAGACCGAGGCTTGTGGCGACCTTTCCTTCTGCGCGGACTCGGTAGGCGACCTTGTCAGCGAGGCGCAGCAGTTCGTGTTCGAGCACGGCGACGTCCCAGATGTCCTCGCCGAAGGTGTTCTCAGCACTGATCGAGTGTTCCTTGGCCTGGTGGTCGAAACCGGACGAGTCCTGACCGTGGGCAGCCCGCCACAGCTGATGGCCGTGCGCACCGAAGACTCGTGCGGCCCAATCCTCGTCGACTGCGGCGAGGTCGCCGATGAGGCGGATTCCATAGCGGAAGAAGCCCTCCTGCGTCTTCTCCCCCACCCCGGGCAGGGCTTCGATGGGCATCGGGTCGAGGAACTGCTGGGTCGCGGCTGCGGGCACGAGCAGCTGGCCGTTCGGCTTCGCCCTCGTCGAGGCGAGTTTGGCCACGACGCGGCTGACGGCGATGCCCACCGAGGCGCTCAGACCGGTGCGCTCCTGGATCTGGGCTCGCAGCTGGGTGGTGATCTCCACCGGAGAGCCGAGCCGGCGCACGGCTCCGGAGACATCGATATAGGCTTCGTCGACGCTGACCTGCCGTACGTCGGGGGTCACCTCGGCGACGAGATCGAAGACTTGGCGGGAGTACGAGGAGTACAGGCCGTGGGAAGGCGGGATCACCTCGGCGACGGGGCACAGGTTCATGGCCCGCGACATCGGCATCGCCGCATGGACTCCGAACTCGCGGGCTTCATAGCTGGCCGAGACGACGACTCCGCGTCCGCTGCGTCCGCCGACGATGACGGGGCGGCCGACGAGATGCGGGCGACTGAGCAGCTCGACGGAGACGAAGAACGAGTCCATGTCGAGGTGGAGCATGGTGGCGCCGGAGTCGTCCGTGCCCAGACGGCTCAGATCACCTCCGGATCGTGCCAGCTGCTTCCGACTCATCGCCTGCCCCTCGCGCTTGTTCCTTTCGGCTCCGCCGAACAGTCCAGGTACTCTTGAAGCATGGTATCGCGCACCGCTGTCATGACACTGCCCATCGTTGCCGCGCTCGCTCTCGCGGGCTGCTCGGGAAACGGTGGAGACAAGGCCGAATCGACCCCTTCGGCTTCTCAGGAGGCCCCTGCCTCCGCATCCCCTGCCGAATCCGAGACCGCCTCGGCCGAAGCATCGACCGAGGCCACAGGCTCGGACCCCGATACATCGAACGATGTGAAGGATCTGCCCGAGTACATCAAGCCGTACCCGGATTCCGAGGTGCTCTCCGCGTCGAGCGTCAAGGCTCACAACGACAAGGACAAGAAGCTGCCCGAACAGGTCAGCCTCGTCGTCAAGGCGAAGGCCGATGCCAAGGACATCTTCGAGTTCTACGAGAAGGAGCTCGGCAAGGCGGACTTCGAACGCCTCGGCGAAGAGGTGAAGACGAAGAGCGCCCGCGTGGTCAACTTCAAGCACAAGGACAATGACAGCGTCCTCGTCGTCACGGTCGCCGAGGATTCGGAGGACAAAGCGAATTCGATCGTGACCGTCGGCGGAAACATCGGTTCATGACCTCGCACAGATCGGGGATGACCGGCGACGCCCCTGAGCCCGGCCCGTCCACGGCACCCGGCTCGGCCGACGCCCCTCCCGCCCTCGTCGAGTTCCTCGACTCTCCCGAGTCCATCGCCGCCGAGGTGTCCCCCCAACTGGAGGCCTTCCTTGCTGAGAAGGCTGCCGAGTTCGAGGCGATCTCACCCGATGCGACAGCGATCGGCGACGCGCTCATCGAGTTCACCCGCGGCGGCAAGAGGATCCGCCCCGTCCTGCTGTGGTGGGGCTTCCAGCTCGCCGGCGGTGACGTCCGCGCCGGCGAGGCAGGCGGGACCACAGCCGACCGGACAGCCGGCTCCGCAGCCGACGTCACCGCGGGTCTGGCGCAGGCGGCCGGTTCGCTCGAGCTGCTCCACGCCGCCGCGCTCATCCATGATGATGTCATCGACAATTCGGACACCCGTCGTGGTCGGCCGGCCCTGCACCGACAGTTCGAGGCCCACCATCAGCGCTCCGGCTTCCATGGCGACGGCGCGTCCTTCGGCGTCTCCGCTTCCATCGTCATCGGCGATATCTGCCTGGCGCTGAGCGAGGAGCTCTTCGAACGATCGCAGGAGGCCCTGGGCAACAGCCGCACGGCCCTCGAGCTGCGCGGAACAGTGCGCCGAGATGTCATGGTCGGCCAGTACCTCGACGTACTCGCCGAGGTCATTCCGCTCAGCGACGACCGGATCGCCGAACGCGCGTGGGAGGTCCTGAGCTATAAGTCCGCGAAGTATTCGGTCGAGCAGCCGCTCCTCCTCGGCGCGGCCCTGGCCGGAGCGGATGGTGGGCAGCTGCAGGAGATCTCCGCTTTCGGCCTCCCCCTCGGACAGGCGTTCCAGCTGCGCGACGATGTGCTCGGCATCGCCGGTGACCCCGAGGCCACAGGCAAACCCGCCGGCGACGATATCCGGGAGGGCAAACGCACCGTGCTCATCGCCGAGACCGCGGCCCGGATCTCGGCGGACCAGCTCGAAGTCCTCGCCGCGCGGTTGGGCGATCCGGATCTCAGCGACGCCGAGGTGGCCGAATGCGTTGACATGATCACGGACTCGGGCGGTCTCGCCGCCGTCGAATCCTTCATCGCGGATAAGCATGCCCACGCAGCGACGATCGTCGATACGTGGGCAGAAGCCGATGCCGGTGCAGGTTCAGCGGCAGGGCCGACCGCCTCGGCGCAGGTGCGCATCGGATCGGCCGCACAGGAGCGACTCAAGGGTTTTGCGAAAGCGCTGAGCTACCGCTCCAGCTGAGGCCGGCGAACAGGTCTGCTCGCTTCGAGGGTGCCGCGTTGACCACGTCAAACGCTGCTCACCTCAAGGGTGCTGCGCTGCTCTCCTCGAGCCCGCGCAGATCAGAACGCGAGGGCTTGAGCGCGGCGGCGCACTTCCTTCTTGTTACCCGAGCGAAGCAAGTCGATGGGCCGGCCGGGCAGGGACTCGTCATCGGTGAAGAGCCACACGATGGCTTCTTCGTAGTCGAATCCGGCGTCGTAGAGGGTGTGCAGGGTGCCTTTGAGCGGTTTGACGACCTCGCCGTCGACGAAGAAGGCCAACGGAACCCGCAGAACCTTCGGATTGCCGATCTTGATTCCGCAGATGGCGCCGTCTTCGAGCAGCCTCCGCACTTGGGAGATGCCGAGCCCGGTGAGCTCTGCGATGTCGGGCAGCGGGGCCCAGTCCTGGACGAGTTCTTCGGTATTCACGCCCTCAAGCGTAGCAATATTCGGCAGAAACACCCCGCCATGCGGTGCCGAATGCTCGGGTCGAGCCCGCCTACTCGTTAGGCTGGAGACCGTAGCTTCCCCACTCGACATGAAGTCAACAGGTGACAGATGACACGACCGCGACGGCACAGGCCCGTCACCGCCGCTCCTGACATCCGCGCCGCATCGAAGGTGAATTCGACCGGTCCGATCCCAGGAGCCGAACGGGTCGACCCCGAAAACGACTCCCCCACCGAGGTGGCCCCCACCGCCGAATCCCCCGACGAGAACTCACCGGCCGTCTCGGCGACAACGAACCCGGGCTCTACCGTGTCCGCTGACGATCGGCCTCCCGCCGCCGCAGCAGAATCGGCCACCCCCGACGATCAGTCCGATGACGGCGTCGAGGACGCAGCCACCTCGAGCACCGGTCCGCAGTGGATCTCGGGCACCGCGAGTGCCACCGTTCCCGTCACCCACGGCGGCCGCACATACAAGGTCAAGCAGGGCGACACCCTCTACGGTGTGGCCAGCAAACACGGCGTCTCAGTGCCCGCGTTAGCCGAACTCAACCGCATCTCGCCGCGTCAGAACCTCCACCAGGGTCAGGTCCTGTCCCTGCCGGAGAAGAACGATCTGCCCGATGATGATCCCTCACACGTCGTCGCCCCCGGTGACACCCTGCAGGGGATCGCGGCGCGGCACGGAATCTCGCCGGCGACCCTGCGGCAGGCCAACGCCATGGGCGATGACTCGTTCATCACGGTCGGCGAACTCCTCCTGCTGCGTCCGTCGAAGGCCCGCCCGCGTCGCACCCCGGCCGAACCGCCGAGCGACGTCCCCCGCGTTGCCGCCAGCGCGCAGGTCGAGGGCATCCGCCCCTCGGTGCTCCACGCGGCGCGACTGAACAAATACACTCTGCTGCACCGCCGCCATCCGGCCCCGGCGCAGGCGAAGTTGCTCGTCGCCTCGCTGGCTGTCGAGCTCGGCGCCGATCCCGCCCTCATGCAGGCCCTCGCCGCTGCCGAATCCGGTTTCCAGCACACGACGGTCTCGGCCGGCAACGCGATCGGGATCATGCAGATCACTCCCCGATCCGGTCGCTGGGCGTCCGATATCGTCGGTCGCGGACTCGACCTGCTCGACATCGAAGACAATATCGTCGCCGGCACCGTCATCCTCGGCTGGCTCATCGAAACCGCCGAATCGGAGAACGAAGCCATCGCCGGCTACTACCAGGACCTGCGCTCGGTTCGCGCCGACGGACTGCTGCCGGAGACGAAGGCCTTCGTCCGCGCCGTCCAACTGCAGCGTGCGCGTTTGGAGGAGGCCCTGTGACCGCCCGCCGAGATCCCCTCATCGGCACGGTGCTCAATGAGCGTTACCGCATCGATGCCAAGATCGCCCGCGGCGGCATGGCCATGGTCTACCGCGGCACCGACCTGCGACTCGACCGTGAGATCGCGATCAAGGTCATGCATGAGCACCTCATCTCCGATGACACCTTCGTCGAACGCTTCCGCCGGGAGGCCATCAACGCCGGTCGGCTCACCCACCCGAACCTCGTGGCCATCCACGATCAGGCGCGCGACGGCGACATCGTCTACCTCGTCATGGAATACCTGCCGTCGGTGACGCTGCGCCGCGAGCTCAAGCACCGCGGAACCTTCACGCCCAGACAGGCGATCGTCGTCCTCGATGCGATCCTCGCCGCGCTCGAGGCCGTGCACTCGACCGGGATCATCCATCGCGATCTCAAACCCGACAATGTGCTGCTGGGCACCGACGGTCAGGTCAAGCTCGCCGACTTCGGTCTGGCCCGTGCCGTGACCACGGCAACGACGACCAAGACCCTCATCGGCACGGTCGGCTATGTTGCTCCCGAACTCGTCACCCGAGCCGGAGCAGATGCCCGCACCGATCTGTACACGGTCGGCATCATGTTCTACGAGATGCTCACCGGCGCTCAGCCGTATACCGATGACGTCCCGATCCAGGTCGCGTACCGTCACGTCCACGATACGGTTCCGCCGCCGTCGGACGTCGTCACCCGCCTGAGTCCGCGCTTGGACGCGCTCGTGCTGTGGGCGACGTCGAAGGACCCCGAGGACCGCCCTGCCGATGCCGCCGAGTTCCGCTTAGCGTTGGCAGAAGCGCGTGCGGAGATGTCCGAGGCCGAGCTCGACCTCGGAGATCCGCAGATCGCCACCGGTGAGCACTCCCCAGTGCTCACCGCGAGCATCGACCTCGGCGAGGAGGTGCCGAAGGAGAAGCGCTCCCGCACCGACGAGATCCCGTATCTCGAAGGCGAAGAGGACGACACCGAGGGAGACACAGGTGCGGCTGATCCCGACGATGCCGATGACGACGAGTCCTCCGCCGAGGCGGCTGCCGCGGAAGCTTCCCACGACGATGCCGACGGGGTCGACGGTACCGAATCGGACGACTCTGATCCTGACGATGACGCCGACTCCGATGACGCCGATCGTGACGATGACGACCACACGGACGGTGCCGCCGGCGCGGCCGCCGTCGCTGCGGCCGGAGTCGGAGTAGCCGGCGCAGCAGTTTCCGGTGCCGGTGCCGCCTCGGAATCCCCCGACGCAGACACGACGGGCGCGGAAGCCGCAGGCGCTGCCGCCGATTCAGCTGATTCTGACGCTTCGGACGGTTCCGCTGATCGAGAGGACTCCGACGACGAACCGGTGTCGAAGGATTCGGATTCCGACCGCCACGATAAGGCTGCGGTGGTCGCCGGCTCCGCGGCCGCCTCGGCGGGGGCATCTCCCGTCCGACGTCGCCGACGTCGTGTCCTTACGGGACTCGTCGCCGTGGTTGCCGTCCTCGCTCTGGTCGCCTGGTTCGTAGTGGCGAACCTGCCTACACCGAAATCCATCGTTCCCGGTGAGTTGGCGGGTAAGCCCGTCGGGGAAGTCACCTCGCAGCTGGAGGACAACGATCTCAAGGCCGAGCCCAAAGAGGTCTTCGACGACAAGGTTCCCGCCGGGACTGTCATCGGCACCGAACCCGTCAGTGGTGCGGAGCTGGCCCCCGACTCTTCCGTCACGGTCGTCGTGTCCAAGGGTGAGGAGAAGTTCGCGGTTCCGAAGCTCGAGGGCACGACCCGCGACGAAGCAGAGGCCGCGCTGAAGAAGGTCAACCTCGAGGTCGGCAAGGTCGAGGAGAAGTACAGCGACACCGTCGCCAAGGACTCCGTCATCTCGGCATCCCAGAAGGCCGGAACCAAGCTGTCGAAAGGCGAGAAGATCGATCTCGTCGTGTCCAAGGGCGTCGCGCCGATCCCGGTTCCCAACGTCGAGGGGCTGACCTTCGACGCCGCCTATGCGACCCTGGCCAAGCGCGGATTCCGCGTCGGCAAGGACGAGGTGTTCTCCGACGACGTACCCAAGGGCAAGGTCGTCTCGCAGTTCCCGAAGAGCACCGAGGCGAAGCCCGCGAACTCGCTCATCATCGTCCGCGTGTCCAAGGGCAAGGAGAAGAAGGAAGACTCCGACTCGAAGGATGACAAGAAGGACGAGAAGGACAAGAAGTCTGACGACAAGAAGGACGACGACAAAGACAAATAGGAATCGTCGGTCAGGCACGACGGGTCGGACAGGCACGACGGGTCGGTCGGGCGAAGATGATTCCCGTCGGTCGGGCGACAAAGCCGGGGGCTCCGCAGAGATTCTGCGGAGCCCCCGGCTTTGTCAGTGTTGGCGATTACTGCCGACGGGTGAGGTACTCGGCGACCTGGAACGCCATCTCCAGCGACTGATCGTGGTTGAGGCGCGGGTCGACGAGGGTCTCGTAGCGGCGACGCAGGCCCTCGTCGTCGATCTCGGTGGCCCCGCCCATGATCTCGGTGACGTCATCGCCGGTGAGTTCGATGTGCAGTCCACCGGGGATCGTGCCCGCCTCAGCGTGCGCGTTGAAGAATCCTTCGACCTCGGCCATGACGTCTTCGAAGCGGCGGGTCTTGTACCCGGTGTTCGAGGTGATCGTGTTGCCGTGCATCGGGTCGCAGACCCAGGTCACATGCGGCAGACGGTCGCCGATTCCCGACAGCAGAGCCGGCAGCGACTCACCGATCTGACCGGCACCCATGCGGGTGACGAAGGTCAGGCGGCCGGGCTCGGCGTCCGGGTCGAGTTTCTCGGCCAGGGCCAGGGCGTCATCAGCCGTGGCAGTGGGTCCGAGCTTGACGCCGATGGGGTTGCGCACCTTGGACAGGAAGTCGACATGGGCACCGTCGATCTCGCGGGTGCGTTCACCGATCCACAGGAAGTGTCCGGACACGTCGTAGGCTTCACCGGTGCGTGAGTCGATGCGAGTCAGTGCACGTTCGTATTCGAGCAGCAGCGCCTCGTGGGCGGCGTAGAACTCGGTGGTCTTGAGCGCATCGAAGTCGGCTCCGCAGGCATCCATGAAGCGGATGGCACGGTCGATCTCGGCAGCGGTCTGCTCGTAGCGCTGGTAGCCGGGGTTCGATGCGAGGAAACCGCGGTTCCAGTCGTGGACGAATCGCAGATCGGCGAAGCCGCCCTGGGTGAACGCACGGATGAGGTTCAGCGTGGAAGCGGAGATGTGGTACGCCTTGAGCAGACGTTCCGGATCGTGGCGGCGGGATTCCTGGGTGAACTCGTAGCCGTTGACGATGTCGCCGCGGAACGACGGCAGGGTGACTCCGTCACGGGTCTCCATATCGGCCGAACGCGGCTTCGCGAACTGACCGGCCATGCGGCCGATCTTCACCACGGGCATCGATCCGCCGTAGGTCAGCACGGCCGCCATCTGCAGAACCGTCTGCACACGAGCCCGGATCTTGTCCGCCTGGGCTCCGTCGAAGGATTCGGCGCAGTCGCCGCCCGCCAGGACGAAGGCTTCTCCGCGCGAGGCGGCGGCGATCCGCTGCTTGAGCACATCGGCTTCACCGGCGAAGACCAACGGGGGTGAGTTGCGCAGATCGGTGAGCACCTCGTCGAGCGCAGCACTGTCAAGATACGTCGGCTGCTGCTTCGGATCCATCTCTCGCCAGTCGTCGAGACCGCGGAGATTGTCGTGGCCGGCAGCGGCGATTTCTCTGTTGGACAGGACCGGATCGGTGTGGAGACTCAATGTTTCACTTTCATGGGTTTTCGGTACCGGTCTCGAAGTCCTCGGCCGAGACATTGTCGAGGAAGTCTCTGAACTGTGCGACTTCCTCTTCATCGGCCTCGGGGGCTTCGATTCCGGACTCTTCAAGCAATTGTGTTTCGACGAACACGGGGCAGTCGGCTGTCAGCGCCAGTGTCACCGCGTCCGAAGGGCGCGCGGAGATCGACTTCCCGTCATTCGTGTGCAGCTCTGCCAGGAAGATCTGACCGTCCTTGCCGGTGATCGTCACGTCCTGCAGCTCGGCCCCGTACTTCTCGAGGACGTCGAGCAGCAGAGCGTGCGACATGGGGCGCGGCGGGGTCAGTCCCCGCTGCGCGATCGAGAGCGCATTGGCTTCGATCGCACCGACCCAGATCGGCAGATAGTAAGCAGGTTCGCTGGCCTTGAGCAGCAGAATCGGTTGGTTGGCGGGCATTTCGATGCGGACGCCGACAACCTCGACTTCGACTTTTGACATTATCCCCCGGTCAGGAGCGCGGACGCTGCTGGAAGATCATTCGGAACTTGCCGATCTGCACATCGGCTCCGTTCTGCAGTTCGATGGAGTCGATGAGCTGACGGCCCACATAGGTGCCGTTGAGCGAACCCGTGTCGCGCAGAGTGAACCCGCTGGGAGTGCGGATGAACTCGGCATGCTTACGCGAGACCGTGACGTCATCGAGGAAGATGTCGGCATTCGGGCTGCGACCCACCGTGACCACGTCGGTGTCGAGCAGGATCTGTGAACCGGAGTCCGGTCCGGAGACGACGACGAGCAGAGCATCGGCGTCCTGCAGACCTTCGAGGTCGGGCACAGGGTGGATCTCGCCGGTGTGCGGATCCAGGATTCCCTGGAACTGCTGGCTGCCCGAATCGTTCATCGGGTCCTCTCCGCCGTTCGTCGGAGCGCCCTGCGGCTGTCCGCCCTGGGGCTGACCCGACTGGGGCTGGCCGGACTGCGGCTGACCATACTGGCCGGGGCCGGGCTGGCTGCCCTGCTGCTGATTGGGATCGAACTGGCCGTACTGGCCGGCACCGTGCGAACCGTACTGCTGCTGGCCGCCCTGCTGCGGATGGTTACCGTACTGCGGCTGACCTTGGCTGCCCTGAGGCTGCGCAAACTGACCGGCACCATTGGAGCCGTACTGCTGCTGACCCTGGCTGCCCTGAGGCTGACCGCTCTGCGGCTGGCCGCAGTTCTGCGGCGGATACTGATTCTGCTGAGGCTGATACTGCGGCTGCCCCTGACTGCCCTGACCCTGTCCGGCATACGGCTGATTCGCCGGCTGCGACGCACCATAGTTCTGTCCGCCCTGCGGGGTGCCGCCGAACTGCTGGCCGTTGCCATACTGCTGGCCACCCTGGGGCGTGCCACCGTAGTTCTGTCCGCCCTGGGGCGTTCCGCCGTAGTTCTGGCTACCTTGGGGCGTTCCGCCGAACTGCTGGCCATTGCCGTACTGCGGTGCCTGCGGGGCACCGTCGGCAGGCTGCTGACCGTAGGGAGGGGTGTTCCCCTGACCGTTCTGGTCGACCTGAGGGTTCATCCGAGTCGCGGACTCGTCAGCGCCATTGCCGTTTCCGGCCCCGAACGGGAACTTCTTCGACTGCGGGACCTGTCCGTTGTCATACCAGGGCTGCGAGGGGGTCGGACGATTCTGATCGTGGTTCTGCGACATTACGCCTCCTCGCTCTGAATGAGCTCTTTGTACGTCTCGCTGTCCATCAGCGATTCGAGCTGTGTGGGGTCACTGAGTTCGACGAGATACATCCACCCGTCTTCGAAGGGAGACGAGTTCACCGTCTCCGGTGAATCGTCGAGTGAGTCGTTGACCTCTGTGACGGTCCCCGACACAGGTGCGATCAGATCGGAGACACTCTTCGTACTCTCGACTTCGCCGCAGGACTCCCCTGCGGTGACCGAATCCCCGGTTTCAGGCAGGTCGACATAGACGACGTCACCCAGCTGTTCCTGGGCGAAATCAGTGATACCCACACGGACTACTGCGTTGTCTTCCGTGGTCGCGACCCACTCGTGGTCGCGCGAGTACCGCAAAGACACTGGATAATCCAGATCTGCCATGTCGACTCCTCTAGTTTGTCGGTGTACCAAGCATAGCCGCCTGGGCCACTTTCATAACAATCACGAAACGGAAATGTTACTGAGTCACCCTGTCAGGCATCTGCAGGACCCGCTTCTTCGGTATCTACCTGGGATGATACCTGTTTTTCGAAGGTCACGGAACGCGGTTTTGGCAGTTGGCCTCCGATCGGTATAAGCTAGTTCTCGTTGCCCACGAGGGAGTACGGTAACGGGCTATGGCGCAGCTTGGTAGCGCGCTTCACTGGGGGTGAAGAGGTCGTGGGTTCAAATCCCGCTAGCCCGACCACCCGGGTCATCACCCGCTTTCAATAGAATTCAATAGAATGTGTCGCCACTTCGCTGAGACGAAGGAGCGGCACATTTTTCGTTCCCCGAACCTGTCAGCCCCGCGTTGTGGCGACGTCTATTCAATCCAAGCCAGGGGACTTGACTCGAGCCAGGGAACATCCCGCCCACGCTCGTCAGGTCCGACGGACGTCCAAGCGGTTCGCGAAGACCACGGTCAGGAGGCCGACGAGCACGAGGATGCCGAGTCCCCACCGCAGTCCCGCTCCCGTGGCGACGACCCCGACCAGCGGACTCGTCCCGAGGTACCCCACCCGCATCAGCCAGTTCACCAGCGTCACTCCCCCGGCACGCCCGACACCGGGCAGACGAGCGGCCGCTCCCAGTGCGCCGGGCACGAGCGTCGCTGACCCGAATCCGAGGGCACCCATCGAAACGAGCAGCAGAACGGGTTCCTGGGCTGCGATGATGCCGACTCCGCCGACGGCGATGAGTCCGCCCCCGAGGCGCGCGATCCGACCGGCCCCGAACCTCGTCACGAGCACGTCCCCGCTGAATCGTCCGAGGCATTGGCTGCCGATGACGACGCTGAAGGCGATCCCCGCCGAGGCGGCCGGAACTCCTGCGAATTCGACCGCAGCCAGCCCCGCCCAGCTGTTCGCAATGTCCTCGACCGCGGCACCGCAGATCGCGACGATCGCCAAGGGCAGCGCCGCCCAGAGGACCATCCGTTTCGATCGCCCCACGGCCCGGTCTCCGCTACGGCCCTCAGGTGCGGCATCGGAATCGGCGACCCGCCTCGGCGAGGCGTAGTCTCCGATGAGGCGGCGTCCAACGAAAGTGATGACCACGGCGGCGACACCGATGAGCCCCAGCCACGCCCGCATGTCGGCACCGGAGCTGGCGGCCGCGGTTGCGGCGGCTCCGCTGAGCAGACCGCCGAGGCTCCACAGCGCATGCATCGACGACAGGATCGTGCGACCGGCTCGCTCCTGGATGGAGATGCCGACGACGTTCTGCGCGACATCGACGATGGCATCGCAGCACCCCAACAGGAGCAGACAGATCGCCATCATCACGCCGTTGACCGACCACGCCGTCGCCGAGGCGGCCACACCGAGCATCACCGTCCCAACGATGACGACACGGTGCGCTCCGAATCGGGCGATGAGGGCGGCGGGCAGGACCGAGGACAGCAGCGACCCGCCGGCGAAGCAGGCGACGACGAGGCCGAACTGCCAGGAGCTCAGTCCGAGTCGGTCGACGAGCAGCGGATACCACGGCAGGAGAGCGGCGAAGACCGCACCGTTGCCGGTGAAGTAGAGGCCGACGCCGGCTGCGGCCCTCACTCTGCCTTGACGACTTTCGCCGCGCGCAGGTCACGTCCGGCCTGCCCGAGGATCACGAGCGCGACCAGGACTCCGAGCAGAATCCACCACAGTGAACCGGTCATGAAGATGAGCACCATCGAGGCGAGTATCGGCACCAGACGGCGCAGCGACCACCACACGTAGCCGCCGAAGCTCGGCATCGCCACATTCGCCGAATCTGCGACGGACTTGACCATGAAGTTCGGTCCGTTGCCGATGTAGGTGATGGCCCCACCCATGACAGCGCCGAGCGAGACCGCGATGAGCAGGGTCTCGGGCACTCCCGCCACCTTCGGTTCACCCGGCACCTGGGCGGCCATCTCGAAGAAGGTGACATAGGTGGGAGCATTGTCGAGCACGGAGGACAGACCGCCGGTGAAGATGAACAGGGAGATCTCGCCCAGCGGGATCTTGTGGGCGATCTGCCCCAGGTACTGCAGGGCCGGCATCATCGTGAGGAAGATGCCGATGAAGAGCGACCCGACCTCGAGGATCGGCGTCCAGGTGAATTTGTTGAGATTGAACCGTGCACCGCGGTCACCGACGAGGAATGACGTCACCGCGGAGACGAGCATGACGAGCTCACGCCACGGCACGAAGTCCGAGGCGCTCGCATGTCCTGTTTCGATCGCATGCAGGTCGACCGAAGGGATGAACGCGACGGCCACGATGATGATCGCGAGGAACAGCAGACCGCTGGCGCCGCGCAGGCCGAGTTTCGTCACATACTCGGCATCTTTGGCCAGCGCCTCGGCCGGTTCCTTCGCATACATCTTCTTATCGAGTGCGAAGTAGCTGATGAGCAGCAGGGCGTTGACGAACAGCCAGTACGGCCAGAGCCCGAATGTCCATTCGAATGGCACTCCGCGCAGCATTCCGAGGAAAAGCGGCGGGTCGCCCAGCGGTGTGAGCAGACCGCCGCAGTTCGCGACGATGAAGATCGTATAGATGACGGTGTGGGTGCGGTGCTTGCGGTCCTGATTCGTGTTGAGGATCGGGCGGATGAGCAGCATAGCCGCACCCGTGGTGCCGATGAACGAGGCGAGCACACCGCCGACAGCGAGGAAGATCGTGTTGTTCCGCGGAGTCGCCTTGATGTCGCCGACGAGGAAGATTCCGCCCGAGGCGACGAAGAGGCTGCCGATGAGCATGATGAATTGGAAGTACTCGAGCAGCGCGTGGATGACGGTCGTCGACTCTCCGCTGAGCAGGAACCACACGGCGATCGGCACACCGAGGATGAGCGCGACGATAAGCTTGACGAGGTTGCGATCCCAGATCTTCTCCGTGGCCGGAATGAGCGGGAGCACCGCGATGCATCCGAGCAGCAGAACAAACGGAATGATGCTCCACCAGGCCACGACCATCCGGGGACTCCTTTATTCAGTGTCGACGAGCAGGCTCGTCCAGTCGACGTTGACGCTGTCTTACTCTACTGAACTCGCGCAGCGCATCGGACCACGGTCTGCCACACGGACGCAGCGTGCCGCACGGACACAGAGAGCCGCGGGCGACGATCGTTCAGTTCGCCGAGGTGGCCGGCAAGTCAGCAGGGGTGCCGGTCAGTTCGCCGAGGCGGAGGTCGACTCCTCGGCGGGAGTGCGATCCTTGCGCAGTCCGATGAGCAGACCGCCGATCGCGACGACGAAGACGAGACCGAGCCCGACGGTCAGTCCCGGTTCGGCCTGGTAGGCCTTGGCCACTGCTTTGAAGCCGAGGAACCCGACGGTCGAGTAGATGAGCGCCCACAGCGATCCTCCGACGGCGAGCGCCGGGACGTAGCGGCGGTAGCGCATCCCCGTGGTTCCGGCAGCGAGGTTGACCACGGTCTGCAGCCCGACGGTGAGGAAGCTCAGGGCCACGACGGGCGCCCCGAAGCGGTCGATGGTGTCCTCGGCGCGGCGGTATTTGGGTCCGGCCATGATCTTCTCGACCCGGTGGAACTTGCGGATTCCCTTGCGGGCGAAGCGGCCGAGGACGAAGGTGCCGCCGGCGCGGACGACGATGATGCCGAACATGATCAGCCATGTCACTGCGATCGGAAACGACCAGTCGAGCGGATTCATCGGTGCGGCGCACTCCTCACTCTGGGCATTCCGCTGCGCGGACGCACTGCGGCTTCACGGATCGGTCGCTCCCATCATAGCCCCGTTAGGTTAGGTTTTCCTCACAGAGCGGCCGGCCGAGACCGATCTCACCCACCGAGGCGGTGACCGCTCAGACGCGCCCACCATCGAGGTAGACCGAGTTGACCCGGTTCTCGATTCCACGGACGTCGGCGGTGCGCAGGTCGCCGTCCACGACGACGAGGTCGGCCAGTCCGCCCTCACCGATTCGGCCGACCCGATCTTCATCGAGCAGGCGGGCTGCCACGGAGGTTCCGGCGGCGAGCGCCTCCGTCGTGGACAGTCCCACCTCGGCCAGCAGGCTGATCTCTTCGAGGTTCTCCCCGTGCGGGCCGACTCCGGCATCGGTGCCCAGCGCGATCGGGACTCCTGCTTCGTGGGCCCGGCTGATCGACTCCTGGTGGGCGTCGACGACGCGTCGGGCCTTGTCCACGACGGAGGCAGGCAGCCCGGCACCGGCATCGGCGGCCTTGATGACGGCCTGCGGGGCCTGCAGGGTCGGGACAAGGAAGGTGCCGTGCTCGAGCATGAGGTCGATGGCTTCGTCGTCGAGGTAGATTCCGTGTTCGATCGAGCGCACCCCGGCACGGACGGCGTTCTTGATTCCCGGTGCGCCCTGCGCGTGGGACATCACATACGCGCCTTGGGCGGCCGCCTCGGCGACGATGACAGCGATCTCGGCTTCGGTGAATTGGGAGTGCCGCGGATCGTCGCGAGGGGAGAGCACTCCCCCGGTCGAGCAGATCTTGATGTGGTCGGCCCCGGCCCGCAGCAGTTCGCGGGTCTTCTTCTGCACCTCTTCGAGTCCGTCGGCGACGCCCGAGGGCCGGCCGGGGTGCGGGGCCAGGAAAGGAGACTCCGCCCCGGAGACGAGGTGGAAGTCTCCGTGGCCACCGGTCTGGGACATGATGTTGACGGCGATCGTCAGCCGCGGACCGCGCACCACTCCGGTCTCCACGGCGACCTTCGCACCGAGGTCTGTGCCTCCGGCATCGCGCACGGTCGTCACTCCGCCCTTGAGAGTGGCTTCCATATTCTTCACAGAGTTATAGAACTGGAGCGAGAACGGGTCGTGGAAGTTCGAGGTGGCTGCCGCGCCGCTGCTCGTGAGGTGGACGTGGCAGTCGATGACTCCGGGGATGATCGTCTTCCCCGCGCAGTCGATGTGGTCGTCTCCGGCGTTGTGCGAACCCTGCCCTCCTTCCGCCACCGAGGCGATCCGTCCGCCGTCGATGACGACGTCCCGGGTGCCGGGCAGAAAGCGAGTTCCGTCGAAGACCGTGGCGTGGGTGAGAACTGTGACCATGGGCGTGCTCCTCATCGTTGAAAATCAGCTGGTCGACCGTGAACGGCCGTCCCCTCACATCTATCACGAACGACCTCTCCGTGACGATCAGGGCGGTGACACGGAGAACCGTGACTTAAGATCAGACATCGGAACCGGAACGCGCACTGTTCGCGCCCCGACCCGTGTTCACGTCCGCGACACCTTCCTGGGTTATGGTCACCGGCGGTACCGGTCGGCCCGGCGCCGATCAGCTCCCGAACGACCCGGAAGACACGTGAGAGAATACGCACCGCAGTTCCCGTCCCCCGTAAGGCCCCGTGAGGACCGCACCCTCATCGACGTCCTCCTCGAGTCGGCCGCCGCGCATCCCGATCAGCCGGCCCTCGACGACGGCACCCGGGTGCTCAGCTATTCGGAGCTCATCACTGCGATCCGCGATCTCGCACTGGAGATGGCCGAGACCGGGATCGGCCCCGGTGACAAGGTCGGCGTCCGTGTCCCCTCGGGGTCGGTGGATCTGTACCTGGCGATCCTCGCCACGCTCATGCTCGGCGCGGCCTACGTTCCCGTCGACGTCGACGATCCGGATGAGCGGGCGCGCACCGTGTTCGCCGAGGCGGCCGTGACCGGAGTGATCACCGCCGGACCACACATCGAATCCCGCACCGACCGCGGACCCCTCGACCGTTCCGAGCTGCGGTCCCCCACTCCCGATGACGACTGCTGGGTGATCTTCACCTCCGGGTCGACGGGCACCCCGAAGGGCGTTGCCGTCACCCACCGTTCGGCCGCGGCCTTCGTCGACGCCGAGGCGGCCCTGTTCTGCGTCGAGGAGCCGCTGGGTCCCGGCGACCGCGTTCTGGCGGGACTGTCCGTGGCCTTCGACGCCAGCTGCGAGGAGATGTGGTTGGCATGGCGGCACGGAGCATGCCTGGTCCCGGCCCCGCGTGCGCTGGTGAAGTCCGGGATGGATCTGGGTCCGTGGCTGTCGTCGCGGCAGATCACCGTCGTCTCGACCGTGCCGACCCTGGCCGCGCTGTGGCCGGCGGAGAGTCTCGACAATGTCCGCCTCCTCATCTTCGGCGGCGAGGCGTGTCCACCCGAACTCGGACGGCGGCTCAGTGATGATGACCGCGAGGTGTGGAACACCTATGGTCCCACCGAGGCGACCGTCGTCGCCTGTGCCGCCGTGCTCGACGGATCCGAGCCGGTGCGCATCGGCCTGCCGCTCAAGGGCTGGGACCTGGCCGTCGTCGATGCCGAGGGCGTGCCCGTCGCCGATGGAGAGACCGGTGAGCTCATCATCGGCGGGGTCGGTCTGGCCCGCTATCTCGACCCGGCCAAGGACGCCGAGAAGTTCGCCCCCATGCCGAGTCTCGGCTGGAACCGGGCGTACCGGTCGGGCGACCTCGTCGTCAACGATCCGGCCGGGCTGATCTTCGTCGGTCGTGCCGACGAGCAGATCAAGCTCGGGGGCAGGCGCATCGAGCTCGGTGAGATCGATGCCGCCCTGCAGGCTCTGCCCGGAGTCGAGGGTGCCGCGGCGGCGGTGAAGAAGACCGCGGCCGGCACGGACGTCCTCATCGGCTATCTCGCCCCCGGTGCCGGTTCCGGCGAGGCCGATCTTTCCGCCTGGGAGGCCCGACTGCGTGACGAGCTGCCGGCCGCGCTCGTTCCCCGTCTGGCTCTCGTCGAGGATCTGCCCACGAAGACCTCGGGCAAGGTCGACCGCAATGCCCTGCCGTGGCCGCTCGATGACGGCGCCGAGGCGGCCGGATCCGATGAGGTCTTCGACGAGGACACGGAGTGGGTCGCCGAGCAGTGGGCCGCGGTCCTCGGTGCCCGACCCGGCAGCGCTACGGACTTCTTCACCGCCGGCGGCGGTTCACTGGGAGCAGCGCAGCTCGTGTCCCGGCTGCGCACCCGCCATCCCAGCGTCACCGTCGGCGATATCTACGCCCATCCGCGCTTCGGCGCCCTGTCCAGGCTCTGCCTCGGCGAAGAAGGATCCGGCATCGGACCGACGGGTCCCAAGCGCACGATCACACGCACCTCCCGGGGGATGCAGGCCTTCCAGGTTCTGCTCGGGATCCCGGTGCACATCCTCGGCGGGGTTCGGTGGGTGGTGCTGGCGATGCTGGCGGCAAATATCGGTGTCGGACTCGGTGCGGATCTGCCGCTGACTCCGTGGCCGGTCATAATCGTCCTCTTCCTCGTCTTCGTCACCGCCTGGGGACGAATGCTCATCTCTGCGGGAGCGGCGCGTCTGCTCATGATCGGGATCCGGCCCGGGGACTATCCGCGATCGGGCTGGGTGCACAAGCGACTGTGGCTGGCCGAGCATATCGCCGATCTTGCTGCGGCGGTCTCGGCGGCGAGCGCACCCTGGGTGACCTGGTATGCGAAGCTGTTGGGCAACCGCATCGGGCCCGATGCCGATCTGCACTCGGTGCCGCCGGTGACCGGTTTCCTCACCCTCGGCGAGGGTGCGGCGGTCGAACCCGAGGTCGATCTCAAGGGCTGGTGGGTCGATGGCGATCTGCTGCGCATCGGACCTATCGACATCAGTCGCAATGCCACGATCGGCGCCCGGTCGACGCTCATGCCCGGCGCCGAGGTGGGCGTCGGGGCCCTCATCGAAGCCGGATCCGCAGTGACCGGGCGGGTGCGGAAGAATCAGATCTACTCGGGTTCACCGGCCGTGCGCGTCGGGAAGGCGAAGAAGTCCTGGCCTGCTCCCCCGCCTAGGCGGCGTCTGCCGTTCCTGTTCTATGCCATCGGTTCGCAGATCAATGCGCTGCTGCCGTATCTCGCTGTGGTGCCGGGCATTGCCTTGATGCTCGCGCTGTCCGGGATCGAGGTCGTCGAGTCGCCCTGGCTGCTGGTGGCGTGGTCACCGGTCGTGGCCTGCCTGTGGTTCTTCACCACTGCACTGTTCATCCTCATCGCTGTGCGGATCCTGGCGATCGGCATGGAAGAGGGAGAGTTCCCTGTCCGCTCGGCCCGCGGTTACCGGGTGTGGGCGACGGAGCGGCTGCTCGACATGGCCCGGGACCTGCTGTTCCCCCTCTACGCGTCGATGCTCACCCCGTGGTGGCTGCGCCTCCTCGGTGCGAAGGTAGGTCCGGGCACTGAGATCTCCACCGTTGTCTTCGTTCCGAAGATGACGACGATCGCGGCCGGTGCCTTCCTCGCCGATGACACCATGGTCGCCAGCTACGAGCTCGGCCACGGCTGGATGCGGGCGGGGCGCGCAAAGGTCGGCAAACGTGCCTTCCTCGGCAACTCGGGAATCGCCTCGCCCGGTCGCAGGGTGCCGAAGAACTCGCTGGTCGCGGTGCTGTCGGCGGCGCCGGCGAAGGCGAAGAAGGGGTCGTCGTGGCTCGGCTCTCCTCCGGTGCAGCTGCGCCGCGCCGCTGTGGAATCCGACGAGTCGCTCACCTATGCCCCGACCTTCGGGGTCAAGGCCGCCCGTGCCTTCTGGGAGACTCTGCGGATCTCATCGATCATCGCCGGCGGTGTGCTCATCACCGCTGTCGTGCTCACCATCTGGTTCTTCCTCGGTCTGCCGGGCGGGGTGGCCGCTCAGTCGACGACGTTCCTCGCCTCCGTGCTGCTGGCCCTGCTCACCTCGGGGATCGTCATGATGGCTGCCGGTGCCGTGGCGGCGGGACTGGCCGTGGCTGCGAAATGGATCCTCGCCGGTCCGATCCGGCCCGGGGAGCATCCGCTGTGGTCGTCATTCATCTGGCGCAACGAGGTCGCCGACTGCTTCGTCGAACTCGTGGCCGCCCCCTGGTTCACCCGGAACGCCGTGGGCACGCCGGCGATCGTGTGGTACCTGCGGGCGATGGGTGCGAAGATCGGGCACGGCGTATGGTGCGAGTCCTACTGGCTGCCGGAGGCCGACCTCGTCGATCTCGGCGACAACTCGACAGTCAACCGCGGCTGTGTGGTCCAGACTCACCTGTTCCATGATCGGGTGATGAGCCTTGATACCGTTCAGCTCGATCCCGGCGCCACCTTGGGGCCCAACAGCGTCATCCTCCCGGCCTCCACACTGGGCGAGAACGCCACGGTCGGAGCGACGTCGCTGGTCATGCGCGGCGAATTCGTGCCGGCCCATGCCTACTTCAGCGGCAATCCTGTCATACCCTGGGTGGATGCCCCAGAACTTCCCTCACTCGAAGAAGAAGGCCGCGACGAAGACGGCCGCGACAGCGCCGGCGGAAGTGCCGCCGGCGACGACGCAGGCTCCGACGGCGACCGATCGAGCCGATCGCATGCTTGATTCCTATACCCAAGGCGTCGGCAACGCGGACCTTCACATCGACCACTACGATCTCGACCTCGACTATCGGATCGGTCCGAATCGGCTCTCCGCCAGGGCGGTGCTCAAGGGACGCGTCCTCACGGAAACTTCGTCGATCGTCCTCGATCTCACGGGTCTGCGGGTGACGAAAGCCAGCGTCAACGGCAAGAAGGTCCGCTTCTCCGCACGAGGGAAGAAGCTGCGGCTGACGACCCCGGCGCTGAAGAGCGACCAGCCGGTGGTCATCGACATCAGCTACACGGGCAATCCGGAACCGGCGATCGGCACCTGGGGAGACGTCGGCTGGGAGGAGCTCGAAGACGGGGTGCTCGTGGCCGGTCAGCCCGTCGGTGCCTCGACCTGGTTCCCGTGCAATGACCATCCCTCGAACAAATCCCAGTACAGGGTCTCGGTGCTCGTCGAGTCCGAGTACACAGTGGTGTCCAATGGGTCGCTGACGAAGAAGACGCGCAAGGCAGGGCGGACCCGCTGGACCTATGAGTCGACGACTCCCCTGGCGACCTATTTGGCGACGGTGCAGATCGGTCGCTACAAGTACGGGCAGATTCCATTGAGCTCCGGTGCGACGAGGTTCGGCGCCACAATGCGCGGGGCGGCGAAGGATGCCGTTGCCGGTTCGGCCAGAGACGCCCTATCGAGCGCTGTCCGAGGAGTCGCCGGCGCTGCCGGCAAGGACGTGTCTGTTCACGATTCGTCGGGCAAGCGAACGAGGCACAGCCGGACAGAGTCCTCTGTTCCCCTCGGCGTCTATGCCGATGATCATTGGGATGTGGCAGTCGAACGCCTCGGTGTCCAACACGGAATGATGAACCTGTTCATCGACCGCTTCGGACCCTATCCGTTCGACGTCTATGACGTGGTCGTGACCGATGATGTGCTCGAGATCCCGCTTGAGTCGCAGCCGCTGTCCGTGCTCGGTCCCAATCATCTGGGACCGGAGTGGGAGGCCGAGCGTCTCGTCGCCCACGAGATGGCGCACCAGTGGTTCGGAAACTCGCTCACACCGTCACGGTGGAGGGACATCTGGCTCAATGAGGGCTTCGCCTGCTATGCGGAGTGGCTGTGGTCGGAGGAGTCCGAGCGTGCGAGTGCCGATGAGCGTGCGCGGCAGTGGTGGGAGGAGCTGTCCGCTCAGCCGCAGGACATCTTGCTCGGTGATCCGGGTGGGCCGGACATGTTCGATGACCGCGTGTATAAGCGCGGTGCCCTGTGCCTGCATGCTCTGCGCATCGAACTCGGCGATGCGGAGTTCTTCACCGCCGTCGGCGAGTGGACGAAGCGGTACCGTCATTCGTCGGTGAGCACCGAGGAGTTCATCCGCTGTGTCTCCGAAGTGGCAGAGCGTGATATCGCCGAGGTGGTCCGCCCCTGGCTCGAAGAGCTCGAACTTCCGGAGCTTCCGTAAAGAGGTCAGGGACCTGAGGAGCTGACTGCGCCTCAGCCGAGCTTGCGGACGAGCACGTCCGAGTCGCCGTTGCGTCCGACGGACACGAATCCGTGGTCGGCGTAGAGTTTCGCCGCACCGTTGCCGTCCTCGACGGACAGGCTGACGGCGGGAAAGCCGCTCATCCGCGCCAGAGCGCAGACCGTATCGAGAAGGGCGCCGCCGATTCCCTGCCCCTGGTGGTCGGGCAGCACTGCCATCGAAAGTTCAGGGATGTCGGCTGCGACCCAGCCGTACCCGGTGAAGGGCATCTGCTCATCCGACGGCGTCAGATCGACGGCCGCGGACTCGGCGGCCTCGGACTCGGCGGCTGCGTTGTCTGCGTCAGCGGACCCGTCGGTGTCGGCACCGGCCGGTGCATCTGAACCTAAGCCAGCCCCAGCATCAGCCTCAACCTCAGCGTCAGCGTCACCCTCGGGCACGACTTCGCTGCGGACCACCTCGGTGCCGGTCTTGTCCAATGCTGCGGCGAAGTCTCCGCCCACCTTCTCATCGGCCCTCCCGACGACATCGTCGATATCGGCCAGACGCACCCAGGCGAGTCCGACGATCGGCGACTGCGCATCGGCTTCGGCGTGCGCGGCGACGGCGATATCTCCCTCTCGTCCCCAGCCGCGGTAGTAGAAGACGGCATCGCTGCGGTAGCGGAGGTCCTCGAGTTCGATTCGGGGCCTGTCCATCGACCAGTTGAAGCACAGATCGAGGAAGGGCAGGAAGGTCTCGTCATCGGTCTCGGCCGGGAGCGGACGGATCCGTCCGCGCAGGGAGGCGGCGGCCGCCTCGGCGGAGGTGTCCGGCGAATCAGCGGAGGTGTTCTGCGAATCATGAGCGTCAGTGTGTGCAGCGTTCATGAGATTCCTTTCTCGACGGCGCGTTCGATCCACGCCCGGTTGCGTACTCGCCAGCCCAGTGTCAGGGCGCGGAAACCGACGAATCCGATGCAGAAGCCGGCCCAGAGCCCGGGTGCTCCCGGCCAGATGCTGATGATCGGGATGAGCAGAACTGCGTATCCGATCACAGCGACCAATTGTGCCAGAGCCAGATACTTCGCGTCCTCAGCTCCCATGAGCACTCCGTCGAGGACGAAGACAAAGCCTGCGATCGGCATGCTCAAGGCGAGGACCGGCAGGAGGGCGGCCAGTGCCGACACCACGGCCGGGTCCGAGGCGAAGGCACGGGGGATGATTCCGGAGCCGGCGAACAGGACGACGCCGACGACGATGCCGAAGACGATCCCCCACAGGCACAGTCGGCGGTTGATCGCGGCGACCGCCTCGGTGTTCTTCGCCCCCAGCTCGAGGCCGATCATCGCCTGGCCCGCGATGGCCAAGGAATCGAGGGCGAGGGCGAGAGCGAAGAAGATGCTCTGAGCGACCTGGATCGCGGCGAGGTCCGTCGTGCCCATCGCCGTGGCCAGGAAGACGAGGAGGATGAGGGCAGCACGCAGCGAGGCGTTGCGCACCAACAGCCATCCGGAGGTCTTCGCCGAGGTGAACACGCCTGTCCAGTCAGGGCGGATGCTGGCGTGGAGGCGACGGGCCGCGCGGATGGAGATGGTGAGGTAGACCGTGCACATTCCGGCCTGCGCGATGACCGTGCCCATCGCCGATCCCGCGACTCCCATGTCGAGGCCGTAGATGAAGATGGCGTTGAGGCCGATATTGGCGATGCAGCCGGCGGCCGCGACGAGCAGCGGGGTCTTCGTGTCCTGAAGTCCGCGCAGCAGTCCGGTGGCCGCGATGACCATGAGCATGAATGGCAGCCCCCACCATGAGATCGCAAGGTAGGAGTGTGCGCCCGCGGTGATGATCGGATCCGGGTCGAAGGCCTCGATCGCTGTATTCAGCAGGGGCAGCCCGATGATGATGAGCAGGACGGAGGTTCCCAGTGCCAGCCAGATTCCGTCGAATCCGGCCGTGATTGCGCCAGGCCGGTCCCCCGATCCCATCCGTTTCGCCACCCGCGGCGTCGTAGCATAGGCGAGGAAGATCATCAGACCGAGCACCGTCTGCAGGATCGTCGAGGCGATCGCCAGCGATCCCAGGGCACCGGCACCGAGGTGGCCGACCATGGCCGTGTCCGTAAGCAGGAAAATGGGTTCGGCGATCAGGGCTCCGAGTGCGGGAAGGGCCAAACGGAGAATATCTTTGTCGATCGCTGCCACGTCCCCGATTCTAGCGAACCGGTGGTGCGGTGAGTCCGTCGCGATCGATCACTGCAGAGCAGTTGTGGGTTCAAGCCCGATCGCAATGTCGTGTCAGTGCCGAACTGTAGATTCAGAGGACAAACTTACCAGAGTCGATAAAGATGACTACCAATCGATTCTGATCGCATCTGCTAGTTTGCGTGTTCTATTTGTAATCGTATTGTTATGTGAATTCATAGCGGCGGATCATATAATTGAGATAGCCGACTTCCCTGACGACTGACTTCCACAGAGGCGTGGAGAGGTGAGAGACCGATGAAGAACATCGGAGACAGCGACGGACAGGAATTCGGTCTGCCCACCGCTCCCCCCGCAGGGGCTGACCGTCGAGCTCTGTCCCAGTTCCGCCGCGCTCACGGACGTCGCATGGAGATCGCCGAGGAGAATGAGCTTGTCGACCTGCTGAGCACCTATGCGCAGAGCAGCCTCGCCCAGGTCAATTCCTTTATCGCCACCAGCCACGTCGTGGCACAGGATGTCGCCTACGCTCTGGGGCTCATGGGCACTCGGCTCGATACGGTCTACGAATTCGCATCTTTCACCAGAACCGCTGCCCGGCACCGTCTGCCCGAGGACAAGGGAGTCGATCGGAAGTCCGACGGCGACGACTGCATCGTCGACGTTGCTGACGACGACGCATTCTCGTCGACCAGAAGCTGGACCCGAAGAGAGACACGTGCATGGACCCAGGCACTGGCCGCTGTCGAGGCCGAAACCGGGAGGAAGATCGACGCAGACAAAGGACGGAAGAAGGACCGCGCTGCCGGTCGCCGCACTCGTCGCGTGAAGAAGCTGGCAAAGCAGCTGCTGACCGACCCCGCTCTGCTGCCTGACTTTCCCGGCTACGACCCGAAACTGACGTTCTTCACGTGGCTGCGCGGCAGCATCGAACCGACTGAGGCCGGGGTCTATTCGAGTCTCCTCGGGGCAACGACGAGTAACTCGCTCAGGCATATGACCTCGTCGATGACGCTGGCCCAGGGACTTCCGAAGTTCCTCAAGCGATGCCTCGATGGGGACTTCACGATCGAGCACGTCGATTGTGTCACTCGCGCATGCCGTGACCTGCACTTCGAGCACCTGCCGGAGTTCGACGATTATCTGGCGCACAGGCGCGCCGACATCACGATCGAGACGTTCAAGCGCTCGGTCGCCTTGAAAATCGCGGTAATCCAACCGGCCGAGGACACTCTGAAGAGTGTTTCACTGCGTCGTCGGGTCGATTTCAGCAGCGGCGACGATGGGACTGCGTACCTCACCCTGACCGGGCCCGCACCGGAGCTTCAAGCGTGCTTCAGAAGGCTCGACGCCTTTGCCCGGGCAGTGCATAAGAGCCATACGAGTGCGTTCTCAGGTCAGTTGAAGGCTGGAGACTGCTTTGATGAGGAGCGTACGATCTCGGCTCTCATGTTCGACATCCTCACGCGCACGCGTCCGCAGCTGAAGCTGCGCATCATCAGCACGAACGACACCGACAGCTCGTCGACAAGCACCGATTTCCCTCTCGACGGCCTCTTCGCCGGACCCGACGGCACACCGATGCACGAGGGTGAGTCCCTGCTCGACTACATCGAGCGGGTATTCGACGACATGGACAAGACCGGCTGCCAATCACAGGCTCAACCTGTGCCAACCGATTCGGAAACCTCCGCTCAAGATGGCTCCACCACCGATGCACCCACCACACCGGCCGACCGCGTCTTCGAATCCCAGATGCTCGAGGCCATTCTCAGCAGCAATAGCGTCACAGACCGCGACAAGGTCGACGCGCTCTCAACTTTCATCGGATCGCGTGCCGGCGGAGCTCGCCCCGCAGCCGAGGGCGCCGGAGCAGAGACAGCGGGAGTAATCGATGCTTTCGGCAATCCCATACTCGACGCCGGCGAGCGCCGCATCAGTTTCGAGTTCCTGCTTGATATGCCGACCAGTGAGTATTGGCTGGCAAATCAGGCCAGCACCTTCATCACTGTTCCGCTGCTGACTCTGCTCAGCCAGTTCCAGTCGGAAGACGGCAGTGTTCCGCCACCTACCGCCGATCCCCCGGGCGCGCCGCCGCCGACAAACGATCCGCCGGGTCCACCGCCACTGAGCACCGATCCCCCTGATGCGCCACCGCCGCCCATAGTTTCCCCGGACCTGCCGCCCACGGCCGAACCACCGACCGCACCGATCGCACCGACCGCACCGACTGCACCGACCGCACCGACCCACTCAAACACACCGGCTACAGGACCTGACGGACCGCTGACCTCAAATGAGGTGTGCGATCTGGCGGGCATGCTTCCAAACGGGTCGCCGATTCCCGCCGACATGGCGCGGCGGGTCGCAGGATACTCCACCACCTGGACCCGGCTGCTGACCGACCCTGCGACCGGAACACCGGTCGATGCGAAGGCAACGTCCTACGCCATTCCCAACAGCGTACGCAAAACTCTCGTCGCACAGTTCGTTACGTGCACCTTCCCCGGGTGCACTCAGCCCGCCGAAGTGTCAGAAGTGGACCACATCGACCCGTTCAATCACTCCGACCCGACCCGAGGTGGCCTCACCCGCTTCGGAAATCTCCATTGCCTGTGCAAGGCGCACCACTTGCAGAAGACCAACGGCAGTTTCGACGTGCGGATGACCGAGCCCGGCCACCTGGAGTACGTCTTCCGCAAGGGCGTCACCGTGGAGGTCGTCTCACCGGACAACCCGATCAGCGTTGAGCATGCGCGGCTGTTCCTCGAACGGTTCGGCAGGGGCCTCTCCCGCATGGGACGAGCAGCAGCACCGGAGGAGTTGAGCACAGAGGGTCCTCTGACCCGCGAAAGCGCTCCAGCAGCCGAGCACGAGTCGGGCAGCGGTCCTGGGTCCAACGGCGGTCCTGAGTCTGGCGCCGAGACGTCGTCTGCACAGGGCGGCGATGCAGACACCGCTGATCCCGCGCCCGGCGATCGGAAGCGAGCACGGGAATGCCCTGAACCGGCCGCGGCCGACGGATCCCCTGGCTGGAGGGAGCTCACCGCCGACGACCTCTTCGCTTTCACACCCACGCCTGCGCCGAGCAGTTCCGGCACCACATCTGGCACCGCGCGTATAGACGAGGACAACGCCGAAATGCGCAGCTGGTTCTGGGACAACGGCGAACCTCCACCGTTCTGAGACGACTCCGACAACCTCGCAATGCCCTGACGCAGGTCCTCTCAACCCGAGAGTCGTCGGTCTCCACATCAACGGAGCACGCAGAAAGGGCCGGCGATTCTCGGTCAGAATGACCAGAGAATCGTCGGCCCTCCGTTCCTGTTTAGCTGCGGGCGGAACGCCTCAGCAGACTTCGAACAGTCCGGCAGCTCCCTGTCCTCCGCCGATGCACATCGTGACGACGACGTACTTCACTCCGCGGCGACGTCCCTCGATGAGAGCGTGACCGACGAGGCGAGCACCGGTCATCCCATATGGATGTCCGACGGAGATGCCTCCGCCGTCGACGTTGTACTTCTCCGGGTCGATGCCGAGGCGGTCACGGCAGTACAGCGCCTGTACGGCGAAGGCCTCGTTGAGTTCCCAGAGTCCGATGTCATCGATCGACAAACCATGGGTCTTCAGCAGCTTCGGAATAGCGAACACCGGTCCGATGCCCATTTCGTCCGGCTCACAGCCGGCCACGGCCATGCCGCGATAGATGCCCAACGGTTCGAGTCCGCGTCGGCTGGCTTCATCGCTCGACATGACCACCGAAGCAGAGGCCCCATCAGAGAGCTGAGAGGCATTGCCGGCGGTGATGCTCGGGACTTTCGACGCCACACCGGGCTCGAGAACCGGATTGAGTCCGGCGAGGCTTTCGATCGTCGTCGACGGCCGGTTGCCCTCGTCGGCTTCGAGAAGCACATCCTGACGCGAAGTCTCCTTCGTCTCCTTGTCGACGACGACCTTCGTCGTCGGCAGAGGCACGATCTCGTCATCGAACCGTCCGGCCTCCTGAGCAGCGGCGGTACGCTGCTGCGAAGACAGGGAGTACTCGTCCTGAGCCTCACGGCTGACGCCGTAGCGTTCGGCCACGACCTCGGCCGTGGCCAGCATCGGGTAGTAGATGCCCGGGATGCGCTCCACGAGCCACGGATCCTTGGCCCGGAACGTGTTCATCTTGTCATTCTGGACCAGCGACACCGACTCCACGCCACCGCCGACGGCGATCTCCTGGCCGTCGAAGAGGACCTGCTTCGCCGCAGTCGTAATGCCCATCAGCCCGGAAGCGCACTGCCGGTCGATCGACATGCCCGGAACCGTCACAGGAAGCCCGGCTCGCAGTGCCGCCTGCCGAGCGACATTCGTCCCTTGGCTGCCCTGCTGCAAAGCGGCACCGAAGACGACGTCCTCGACCTCACCGCCTTCCAGACCGGCGCGCTCTACGGCATGTTTGATCGCGTGGCCGGCCAACTCCTGAGCCTGGGTGTCGTTGAAGGCACCACGGTAGGCCTTGCCGATCGGCGTGCGAGCCGTCGACACAATCACTGCTTCTCTCATGGGTCTCACCTTTCGAAGATGTTCGTGAACTCGTCGTGAGGACGGTGGCGATCAGTCCTTCGGACCGCCGGCGACGTAGATGACCTGACCGGAGACGAATCCGGCACCCTCGGAGGCGAGGAACGATGCCGTGTGGGCGATGTCCTCGGGCTTGCCCGATCGTGCCACGGGGATCTGCTTGACCGAAGCTTCGACGAACTCCTCGAAGCCCATACCTACGCGCTCGGCGGTGGCCTTGGTCATATCGGTTTCGATGAAGCCGGGAGCGATGGCGTTCGCGGTGATGCCGAACTTGCCGAGCTCGATCGCCCAGGTCTTCGTGATTCCCTGGATGCCGGCCTTGGCAGCGGAGTAGTTCGTCTGTCCGCGGTTGCCCTGAGCCGAGGTGGAGGACATCGAGATGATGCGGCCGAACTTCTCTTCGACCATGTACGACTGCACGGCCCGAGCCATGAGGAACGCTCCCCCGAGGTGGACGGAGAGAACCTTGTTGAACTCCTCGTGAGTCATTTTGAACAGGAGGTTGTCACGCAGGATCCCTGCGTTGTTGACCAGAACGGTCGGCGCGCCGAGGGTCTCGGCGACCTGCTTGACCGCAGCGTTGACCGAGTCTTCGTCAGAGACATCGGCTTCGAGGCCGAGCGCTTCGCCGCCGGCTTCCTTGATGGCGGCAACGGTCTCATCGGTGGGGCCCATATCAAGAACGGCGACCTTGAGTCCGTCGGCTCCGAGTCGCTTGGCGATGGCGGCTCCGATGCCGCGGCCTCCACCTGTGACGATTGCTGTACGAGTCATGAACAAGCTCCTAAAGATGATGTTGCGTCATTGCCGTGGGGAACCGAGTGTTCGACTGCGGTTCGCGTCTGCACCGGAACCGATGTGACACAGCTCTCCCATGCAGCTAAGGCCACTGTAGACCAATTCCGTCACTGAACGATTGTTTGCTCACCTTTCAGACATATAGCCGGGTCCAGCGACTCAAAACCTCGACGCCGTTCTGCGAAGCTCCGCTCGCAAGCACCCCGACCTCGCCTTTTGTTCTCCCTGCCCGGCTCGCCCGGCAGATTATCGAACGTTCAAAAATCTAGCTCAAAACCATTGACTTCACCAGAGTGATTTGGAAGTGTTCACATCAGTCGAAGTCCATTACGGATTGCCGACGACTCCGAGCACCGTCACTGACGACGGCTCGGGCAACGTGTGGAGCAAACGTGTTCCAAGAGCTTTTCAAAGGAGAAAAGATGAACTCTGTCTCGCGAAGTCGCCGCCGCAGACTCTCGGCAGCCGCAATCATGGGAGCAATCGCATTGACTGCCACAGCCTGCGGAGGCGGTGGTGGCTCGGGTGAGGGCGACACGGTTGTCATCGGCTACACCGGACCGCTCAGCGGAGGAGGCGCCGCGTACGGCGAGAACGTGAAGATCGGTCTCGAAATGGCCATCGACGACCTCAACGCAGACGGTGTAGAGGTCGACGGCAATCCCGTGACACTGGAGCTGAAGTCCCTCGACGACAAATACGCACCATCCACCGCGGCAAGCAATGCTCAACGATTGGCCGATCAGGACAAGGCCCCGGTGGTCGTCTCCCCGAACGCCGGAGCGATCAAGGCGATTCAGCAGATCAACAGCGGCAGGTCGAACTTCCTCATCTCCGCCTACACCTCTGACCCGGCGATCGTGCAGGCCGACAACCCTCTGACGATGATGATTCCTCCGAACTTCGAGTCCTATGCCGAGGAATTCTCCGAAACTGCCATGGAGCACGGAGGCAAGAAGCTCGCTCTGCTAGGTACTCAGAGTGAGTACGGACAACAGTGGACCAAGTCGATCAAGGATGCCTGGAGTGAAGCCGGCGGGAAGATCGGCGGCGACAACAGTGTCGACTACGCCACCGTGTCCGACTTTGCGGGCCCCGTCTCGAAAGCCCTGTCAGAGAAGCCCGACGCCATCTTCGTCGGCGGACCTTCCCAACCGACAGCGCTGATCATGGAAGAAGCTCGAAAGCAGGGCTTCAAGGGCAGCTTCCTCGTCATGGACCAGGCGAAACTGGATGAAATGGCCACGGTGACGAAGCTCGACAATCTCAAGAATTCGGTCGGTGTCCTGCCAGTCTCCGAATATGAGGATCCCGGTACCGAGGACTTCCTGAAGAAATTTGCTGAGAAGGCCGGAGAGAAGAAGGTCCCGACCAGTGAAACGGCACTGAACTACCAGGGAATTGCGATCATCGCGAAGGCGATGGAGACTGCGGGGACAACCGACGACCCCGAGAAGATTCGCGAAGCCATCAGCGAGGCACTGCCTGAGGTCGATGACAAGTACAAGGTCAATGGCTTCCCCGACGAGATCACAGAACAGGGCCACCTCCTCAATCCCAACCTGGAAGCAACCTTCCTCAATGAGGACGGCAAATACACCAAGGTGCCGATCGAACAGGTATCCGACGACAAGTAATCTCCGTCAACGGCCGTTCTTAAGGTGAGGCGCATCGGTGCGCCTCACCCGGGCCGCACTCATGCCTGCAGAGGACCCGACAATCATGACCCTCTTCATCCAACAACTCTTTAATGGCCTCGCGCTGGGCGGTGTCTACTGTCTCGCTGCGATCGGGCTGACATTGGTATTCGGAGTGCTGCGCATTCCCAACCTGGCTCACGGTGCGCTGTATATGCTCGGCGCCTACATCACCTACTTCTTCCTGACAACCGTCGGCGTTCCCTATATCGCCGCAATCGGCATCGCTGCGATCATGCTCTTCATTGTCGGAGTCGGTCTCGAGCGCCTCGTCTTCCACCCCTTGCGCAACTCCCCGCATACTCACCACATGATCGCGGCCGTCGGTGCGATGTTCTTCTTCCAAGCACTGGCTCAAGCGATCTGGGGCGCTGACTTCCGACGCATGGACACACCGATCACCGGCGAACTCCGCATTCTCGGCGCCGAGATCTCTGCGCAGCGAATCGTCATCATCGTCACCGCTGTGATCGTCTTGGCCCTGTTGGCGCTGTTCATCAAGCGGTCCATCCATGGCCAGACGATCGAAGCGATCGAACAGGACCGCGTCGGTGCATCGCTGGTCGGCATCAACCCGTCGATGGTTTCAATGCTGACACTGGGGCTGTCCGCCCTCCTGGCCACGATCGCGGCGGGCCTCGTCGCACCGATCAATCTCCTGTCTCCGACGATGGGCGACGCACTCAATCTCAAGGTGTTCGCCATTATCATCCTCGGTGGTCTGGGGTCGCTTCCCGGCGCCATCGTCGGCGGTTTCGCACTCGCCATCGCGGAGACGATGACGGCGACCTACATCTCCTCCGCCGTCGGTGAGGCCGTGGCATTCATCGTTCTCGTCGCCGTGCTGGCCATCAAGCCGAACGGACTGTTCACGAAGGCGGTGCAGCGATGAACCCAATGAAGAATCCTCGAATCGTCGGCACCATCGCCGTCATCATTCTGCTCGGTCTGACGCCCCTGGCGTTTGCACAGGAGAACTACGCGATGCGAGTGATCACCGTGGGCATGTGTGCGGCGATCGCTGTCTACGGCCTCAACATCATCCTCGGCTTCACGGGACAGCTGAACCTGGCTCAAGGCGGGTTCTTCGGAATCGGCGCCTATGGAGTCGGGCTGCTCACCACCGATTACGACTGGAGCTTCTGGGCAGCGTTCGTCGTGTCAGTCATCGGTACTGCGGTCATCGGCTACCTCTGCGGGCTGATCGCCCTGCGGACCAAGGATGAGTACTTCGCCATCTTCACAATGGCCATCGGCTTCATCATCTTCCTCGTCATCAGCCGCTGGGAGCCCGTGACTCATGCCCATTCCGGGGTCAACAATGTGAAATTCCCCGAAGGCGGAGGGCTCATCGACTTCGAATCTCCGGTCGCGATGTTCTACCTGGTATTCGCAATCCTGCTCATCTGCGTCTATACGACCTATGCGATTCGGCGTTCGAGCGTAGGCCGCACACTGCTGACCATCAGGACGAGCGAAGATCTGGCGGATGCGATCGGAGTGCGCGTCGGCTTCAGCAAACAGCTCGCGTTCGCCGCCTCGGCTGTCTTCGGCGGAGTCGGCGGCGGCCTCTACGCAACGGTGGTCGGTTTCATCGGACCCGATGCGGCATCGATCGACAAGACCTTCGAATTCCTCATGTTCATTCTCGTCGGAGGCATGGGCACTGTCGCGGGTCCTCTGCTCGGAAGCATGATCGTGACATTCCTGTTCGAACTCTTCCAGGACTTCCAGGCCTATCGATTCATTGTGCTGGGTCCTATCATCGTCGCCCTCGTGATCTTCGCGCCGCGGGGAATCGTCGGATACCTCGGCGGATTCGTCGACAGGCGCAATCGACGGCGCAGGGCGGAGGAAGCCCGTGGTGCCGACGACGATCTCGATTCGACAGGTGCTTCGACCTCCGGCGGAACAGGCGACCACCGCGCACGCAACGTCGCCGACGGGATCGAATCGGGAGCCGGCCGGACCGGAGGCACCCCCTCTTCCGAGGAGACGAAATGACAATGCTTGAAATACGAGACCTCGGCAAGCGCTTCGGCGGGCTCGATGCGGTCAAGGACGTCAGTCTGGACGTCGAGGCAGGTCAGATCACTGCAGTCATCGGTCCCAATGGAGCAGGCAAGTCAACGCTGTTCAACCTTGTCCATGGATTCTATCGGCCCACAGCCGGGACCATCAGCTTCAAGGGTGAGGACATCACTCATTCGTCACCACACCGGACTTTGGCCGGCGGCATTGCCCGCACATTCCAGACAACGAATCTGTTCGATGACAGCACTCTGTTGGAAAACGTCTTGGCCGGTCGAATCGTCCGTTCGAAGTCCAACGTCTTCGACGCGGTCTTCCACACGCCTCGCCATCGTCGTGAATCACGCATCAACGAGGACAAGGCGATGGAAGCTCTTGAGTTCTGCGGGGTCGCAGAATATCGGCACGATCTGGCGTCCAATGTTCCGCAGGAAGTGCAGAAGCGCACCGCAGTGGCCATGGCGCTGGCCACGGAGCCAGAGCTGCTGCTGCTCGACGAACCCGCCGGCGGCATCCCAGAAGAGGAGACTGTCGATTTCGGCAACCTCATTCGGTCGTTGCCACAGCGAGGCGTTTCCGTCCTCCTCGTCGAACACAAGATGACGATGATCATGGACCTCGCGGACACGATCCTCGTCCTGGACCACGGGCAGAAGCTGGCGCTCGGCGCACCGGCGGAGATCCAAACGAATCCGGATGTCATCCGTGCCTATCTCGGTTCGACAGCACAGGAGGAGAACTGATGCTCACGCTCGACAATGTCAGCACCGGGTACGATGCCACGAACGTTCTCCACGGGGTGAGCATCACGGCGAATCCAGGAGAGCTCACCGTGGTCCTCGGAGCGAACGGGTCAGGCAAGACGACACTCTTCAGAACCATCAGCGGACTGATGCGTGTCCGTGCCGGGTCGATCACCTATGAGGGTCGTCAGCTGCAACGAGCTCGCCCGAATGCCATCGTCAAAGCCGGTATCGCGCACTGCCCGGAAGGTCGCCATCTGTTCGGCAAGATGTCGGTGGAGAAGAACCTGCGTCTGGGGTCCTATCCTCACCGGAACAGATCGCGAACAGAAGAGGTCTACGCTGAGGTCCTCGATATGTTTCCGATCCTCAAAGAGAAGGCGAAGCAACCAGCAGGCTCCCTGTCCGGCGGACAGCAGCAGATGGTCGCAATCGGACGAGCATTGATGTCCGACCCGAGCCTGCTGATCCTGGATGAGCCGTCGATGGGCCTGGCTCCCATCGTCGTCGAGCAGGTGCTCGAGTCAGTCGCCCAGATCAATCGAAACGGCATCGGCGTCCTGCTCAGCGAGCAGAACGCGAAGGCATCGCTGGCGATCGCCCACAGAGGATACGTCCTTGCTGAGGGGAGGATCGTCCTCGCTGATGATGCCTCTCGGCTGCTCGACAACCCCGAGGTGCAGGCGGCTTACCTCGGCCTCTGACGAGCGGACGCCTCCCATTCGTGCAGGAAGACTGCGCAGTACAAAGATCTCGCCGAGGCGGCCCGGCCACCTCGGCGAGATTTCGCTGAGTTGATCGTTCCGAACGTCCAGAACGGTCAGTCACACTCATTCAATTCGGTTGGGCGTGCCCGGCCGTCTCACTCATCCTGGAACCGGGAGACGTCCCCGGCTCCGACGCGAGCCACCTCGGGGTACCGTCCGGTGAAGTCGATGACCGAGGTCGGCACGACTCCGGGGACACCGGACTCGATGACGATATCGAGGTCATTGCCGAGCTGGTCCATGACATCCTCGGCGTGAGTCAGCGGATCCTCATCGCCGGGCAGCAGCAGCGTCGAGGACAGGATCGGCTCCCCCATCGCCTCGACGAGGGCGAGGGCCGTGACGTTCTGCGGAATCCGAGCGCCGACCGAATGCTTCTTCGGGTGCATCATCCGGCGCGGGACTTCCTTCGTCGCCTTCATGATGAACGTGTACGGCCCCGGCGTCATCGATTTGATGGCTCGGAAATCGGAATTGTCGACGATGACGAACTGACCCAGCTGAGCGAAGTCATGGCACATCAGCGTGAAATGGTGCTTCGAACCGAGATGCCGGATGCGGGTGATCCGTTCGATGCCTTCTTTGTTGTCCAATGCGCAGCCGAGGGCATAACAGGAATCAGTCGGATAGGCGATCAGGCCACCGTTCCTGAGTGACTCAGCGGCCTTCTCGATCAGTCGGTCCTGCGGGTTCTCCGGATGGATATTCAGTAGTGTCGCCATACTTCATGCTAACCACTCTGCCGCCACAGTGCGAGGGGTTGACGGACAAGTGCCCGGCAATGCGAAAACGGTGGGCTCTTCGAGCCGAAACCTTTCGGCGGCGTCGGGCCGGTCCGTCAGATTCCCAGACCGAGCAAGAGGTATTGATCAGTCCGCCGTCACCGGCTTCTTCAGGCCCTTGACCAATTCGGCTCGGCCGGTGCGCGGATCGGAGGCGAGAAGGATATTCACCCACCTGGCTCTGGGATCCGCGTCGACCAGCAGAGCCTTGATGAGCAGTGTCGCCGGCAGTGCGAGCAGGGCGCCGAGCCAGCCGAGGATCCACACCCAGAACAGCAGTGACAGGAAGGAGATCAGCGGGGTCACCCCCACCGACTCACCTGTGAACTTCGGCTGGATGATCGCCTGGATGACGAAGTTGAGCACACTGTAGGCGATGACCACCCACAGAGCCGACTGCCAGCCGCTGTCGACCAGTGCCAGCAGGGCCGGTGGGACGAGGCCGATGACGAAGCCGATGTTCGGGATGTAGTTCGTCAGGAATGCGAGCACTCCCCACACCCAGATGAGCGGGACGTCGATGATCGCCAAGGCGATGACATCGAGGAATGCGACGATGAGGCCGAAGACCGTGGCGACCACCCAGTAGCGGCGGACGCCACTGGCGAAGTCGCCGATCGACGCCGACAGCGAGGGCTTCACATCGAGCAGCATCGCCATCCGCTTGTCGATGCCCATCGAGTCCATCGCCACGAAGAACACCGCCATGATCACCGTGGTCAGCAGGCCCGCAACCGACGACAGGTTCGTCAGCAGCGGATAGACGGCGTCGAGCACGGAGCGGACGTCGAAAGCCGAGAGCTGCTGCTGGATCACCGAGGATGTCACCCCGATGTCCGACAGCAGCGCCAGAGTGCTCTGGTAGGTGGCCACGAGTTCATTGCTGTAGCTGGGGATGAGGATGACGAGCTCGGCGACGGACCATGCCGTGAGGCCGAAGAAAGCGAAGATCATGCACAGCACGAGCACGACCGAGATGCACGCCCCGATCGCCCGCGGCACCTTGATCCGAGTGAGCAGCCTCTGCACCGGGTAGACGACGATGTAGAAGTTGAGCGCGAGGAACACCGGAGCCACGATGTCCTGGAGTCCGCGGAAGAACATCAGCGCGTACGCCAGGCCCGCCAGCGTCACCGCGATCATCAGCGCCCGTGCCGGCGGCCGCGCATGCCAGGGCCGTGCCTCGCCCGCTGCGTCGGAGGCGGCGTATCCGACCTTCCCCGACGCAGAGTCAGCGTGTAAAGACTCCGAGTCCGCCACAGGGCCCGTGTGCCCGGACGTCGAACCGGCTAACGGTGTTGAGGACGGCGCAGGCTCGGCCTGGCGAGCGGCATCGCCGGCTGATCCGACCGCACCGTCAGCGGCGCCCGACGCCTGCGCCTGCTCGTCCTCGTTCATTCAGCGTCCCCGACGCTTTTCGCGAATGCGCATCGACACCTCGATGGGAGTGCCCTTGAAGCCGAAGGTCTCGCGCAGGCGGCGGATGATGAACCGGCGGTAACCGGGATCGAGGAAGCCGGTGGTGAAGAGCACGAACTTCGGCGGACGCGACTGCGCCTGAGTGCCGAAGAGGATGCGCGGCTGCTTACCGCCGCGCACCGGGTGCGGGTTGGCCGCGACCAGCTCACCGAGGAACGCATTGAGTCGTCCCGTCGGAATACGGGTGTCCCAGCCTTCGAGAGCGGTCTCCATCGCCGGTACGAGCTTCTCCGCATGGCGGCCGGTCTTCGCCGAGATGTTCACGCGCGGTGCCCATGCCACATGGCCGAGATCCCGTTCGATCTCCCGCTCCAGATAGAAGCGACGTTCGTCATCGAGCAGATCCCACTTGTTGAACGCCAGCACCACGGCACGTCCCGCCTCGACGGCGGTCGTGACGATGCGGACGTCCTGCTCGCTCAGGGGATCCTGGACCTCCATGAGGACGAGAGCCACCTCGGCGCGTTCGAGCGCTGTCTGCGTGCGCAGCGCCGCATAGAAGTCGGCACCACTGGCCTGATGAGCGCGACGACGGATACCGGCAGTGTCGACGAAGCGCCACTGCTTCCCACCGAGCTCGATGAGCTCATCAACCGGGTCACGAGTGGTGCCCGCGACATTGTCGACGAGCACCCTGTCGGAACCGATGAGCTGGTTGAGCAGGGACGACTTGCCGACGTTCGGACGGCCGACGAGGGCCACACGACGCGGTCCGCCCTCTTCGACGCGGGTGTCGACGGCCGAGACCTCAGGCAGGATCGTGAGCACCTCGTCGAGCAGGTCGGCGACTCCCCGACCGTGCAGAGCCGAGACGGTCCACGGCTGGCCGAGGCCCAAGCCCCAGAGTTCGGCGGCCATGAGCTCGCCGCGCTCGTCGTCGACCTTGTTCGCGGCGAGGAGGACCGACTTCTTCTTCCGGCGCAGCATCTTCACGACCATCTCATCGGTCGAGGTCGGGCCGGTCGTGGCATCGACGACGAGGAGCACGGCATCGGCCATGTCCACGGCGACCTCGGACTGGATCGCGATGCGCGAGGCCATGCCCTTCGAGTCCTGGTCCCAACCGCCGGTGTCGACGAGGGTGAATTCCTTCGTGTTCCATTCCGCCCGGTAGCTCACGCGATCACGGGTGACGCCTGGAACGTCCTCGACGACGGCTTCGCGGCGGCCGAGGATGCGGTTGACCAGCGTCGACTTGCCGACGTTGGGGCGACCGACGACGGCCAGCACCGGTGCGGCACCGAGCGCTTCATCGTCGTCTTCATCGAAGCCGTAGGCGCGCAGCAGCGCACGGTCCTCGTCTTCTAGCTCATAGCTTTCGAGTCCGGCCTCGAGCGCGGTCGCCCGCTGCTCGGCCTCCTCGTCGCTGATGCTCTCGACACGATCGACGAGGTCTTCGTCGGGTGTCTCGTGGAATTCGGATTCGCTCATTATGAGTCCTTCACCAGCTGCAGCACCGTCTCGACCACCTGGTCGAAGTCGATGTCACTGGTATCGAGTGTGAACACTCCGTCGGCGGCCTCTAAGAAGCTCGTCGTGGCGGAGTCCTTGGCGTCACGGCCCGTGACGAGGTCTTGGGTGGCGGCGATCGCCTCGGCGTCGGCATTGCCGTGCACTTCCTTGGCCCGGCGGGCCACGCGGACCTCATCGCGGGCGGTCATGAGGATGCGCACATCAGCATCGGGGGCCACCACAGTGGTGATGTCCCGGCCCTCGACGACGATGCCCTCGGGTGCGGCGGCGATATAGGCCCGCTGCATCTCGATGAGCTCCTCGCGGGCGTCGATGACACCGGAGACCGTCTGCACGTTCGCCGACACGTCCTCACCGCGGATGTCCTCGGTGACGTCGATGTCGTCGACGGAGACGAAGAATTCGTCGGGGCTGAGCGAGATCTCCAGATCCGCTCCGCGCACCTGCTCGAGCACGTCGACGGGGTCGGTGACTCCGCGGTTGAGGCACAGCCACGCCATCGCCCGGTACATCGCACCGGTGTCCAGGTACTGGTACCCCAGTCGCCGCGCCACCTCCTTGGCGGTGCTCGACTTGCCCACTCCGGACGGTCCGTCAATGGCTACGACGCTCATGCAGTTCCTTCTTTCTCGATGGCGGATTCGGGGATCTGCCATCCCTTCGACAGCAATCCGATCTCCAGCTCCTGCTGGATGGCCGGGACCACGGACACGTCGACCATGCCCAGTTTCCGACCGGAGGCGTGATCCATCCGGAAGTCCTCGACATTGACGCCGAGGTCGCCGATGTCCTTGAACAGCCGGGCCAGCATTCCGGGCGTATCCGGAACCAGGATCGTGACAACAGCATAGGTGGTCGGCGGCTGCCCGTGCTTGCCGGGAATCCGATCGTGTCCCTCGTTGCCCAAAGCGATCGCCTTGGCGAGCAGTCCCGTCGACCCGGGTCCGAGTTCGAGTGCGCCGATGACCTCGTCGAGCTCGGTGCGCAGATCGATGAGCACGGAGCGGACCTCTTCGGCGTTTCCGGTCAGGATCTGCGTCCACAGACCCGGGTCCGAAGCGGCGATGCGCGTGACATCGCGCAGTCCCTGCCCGGCCAGTGAGATCTCCTCCAAGGGCGCATACCGTAGCTGAGAGGCGACGAGGGAGGACACGATCTGCGGCACATGCGAGACCTTCGCGACCGCGGCATCGTGGATGCGCGGATCCAGGTGGAGCACCGAGGCACCCGTATCTTCGGCCATGGCGATGACCTCGCCGAGGCGGTCGGCCGGGGTCTGCTCATCCGAGCAGATCACCCAGGGCCGGGCCGTGAACAGGTCCGACTGGGCGGCGATCGCCCCGGACTTCTCGCGTCCGGCCATCGGATGGCAACCGATATAGCGATCGAGCTGAGGTTCCGTGACCAATTCGCGCACCGCTTCGAGGAGGCGGGTCTTCACGCTGGCGACGTCGGTGACCGTAGCGTTCGGGTAGTCCTCGAGCGCCGAGGCGATCACCCGTGCGGCGACGTCGGGCGGGGTGGCCACGACGACGATGTCCGGGTGCGCGGCAGAAGATGCCGCGTCGGCGGCGACGGTCGGGTCGGCCGCCTCGGCGAGGTCTTCGGTCGGATTGACAACCTGACCGGCGCCGAGATCCGCGGCGAGCTGCTGCGCGGTCGGTGAGGTGTCTTCGAGGGTCACCTGATGGCCCTTTGCGCTCAGCGCCAACCCCAGGCTGGCACCGAGCAGGCCGGTGCCGATGATGTGGACTCTCACAGACCGACGGCCTCGAACAGTGCGCCTACCTCATCGGAGCGCAGCGGGCGGATCTTGCCCTGCTTCTGCTCGTCGAGGACGATCGGTCCGAACTTCAGCCGCACGAGCCGCTCCACCGGGTGGCCGATCTCGGCGAGGAGGCGGCGCACGATGCGGTTGCGCCCGGAATGGAGGGTGAGTTCGACGACGGACTTGCCCGGAGTCGAATCGACGAGCTTGAAGTCGTCGACCTTGACGAACCCGTCTTCGAGGTCGATTCCGGCCTTGAGGATGGCACCGGCATCCTTCGCCAGCTGTCCCTTGACCTTCGCGAGGTAGGTCTTCGGGATCTCGTAGCGCGGGTGGGCCAGGCGGTTGCTCAGCTCCCCGTCGTTGGTGAGCAGGATGATGCCCTCGGTCTCGGTGTCGAGACGGCCGACGTGGAAGAGGCGCTCATTGTTGTTGCGCACATAGTCGGCCAGGCAGGGTCGGCCCTCGGGGTCGCTCATGGTCGACACGACTCCCGCTGGCTTGTTGAGCACGAGGTAGACCTTCTTGGTCTGTGTCGAAATTCTCACTGTGTCCACGTACACGGACTGTGTTTCGGGGTCGATCCGGGTGCCCAGTTCGGTGACGATGGACCCGTCGACCTCGACGCGGCCATCGGCGATGAGCTGCTCACAGGCACGGCGTGATCCCAGTCCCGCCTCGGCGAGCACCTTCTGCAGCCGCACACCCCCGCTGACGTGGGCGTCTGATGTCTGACCGGCTCCCGAACCGCCCTTGTTGGAGGCCTGATTCGCCGTCGCTGCGCGCTGTTTTCGGCTGGGTCGGTTCTGGCGCCCGCCGGGGGCGCGGTGATCACGGTAGGGACTCATACATCCATTCTCTCAAATCAATCAGCGACTCGTGACATCTCGGCGGCCGAATCGGAGTCATCGTCGAGATCGTCGTCGAGGGCGCCGTCGATCTCGGCGAGCACTTCGGTGTCTTCGGCGCCGAGTTCGGCGACGTCGGCGTCTTCGGGCAGGTAGGGGGCGATATCGGGCAGGTCGTCGATCGCGTTCATGCCCATCGTGTCGAGGAACGTACGCGTGGTGGCGTAGAGCAGCGCCGAGGTGGACGCTTCCTTGCCTGCTTCGACGATGAGTCCGCGCAGCAGCAGGGTGCGGATGACGCCGTCGACGCTGACGCCGCGGATGGCTGCGATGCGGGGCCGGGAGATCGGCTGCCGGTAGGCGATGACTGCCAGAGTCTCGAGCGCAGCTTGGGAGAGCTTCGCGCTCTGCCCGGCCGTGAGGAAGTCCTTGACCACCTCGTGATAGTCGCCGCGGGAGAAGATGCGGAAGCCGCCGGCGACATGGCGGATCTCGAACCCGCGCTGCCGGTGGTGCTCATCCCCGTCGTAGTCGGCTTTGAGCGTCTGGATCGCTTCGAGGACGGTGTCCTCGTCGAGGCCGAGGGAGCCCGCGAGGTCTTCGGCAGTCACCGCCGAATCGGCGACCATGAGCACGGCTTCGATGCCGGCGAGGATCTCGTCATCGATCATGATTGTTCCCCTTCTGCTTCGTCTCCGCTCCAGTCGCCTTCGGTGCGCAGGTCGACTCCGTCTTCGTTCATCTCGGTGCGGTGGATGAGCAGCCGTCCCAGAGGTTCGGGCTGGTCGAAGTCGCAGAGGCCGACCTTGAACAGTTCGAGCAGGGCGAGGAACCTCGCCACGACGACCAGGGTGTTCTCGGCTGTTTCGAGCAGATCCTGGAAGTCGACGTCTCCGGCGCGCAGCAGGGACAGGATGTGCCCGCGCTGCTCGGACACGCTCACGAGCGGCAGGTGGATATGGTCGACGGCGACGCTCGGCGGGGTGTGGTCGCGTTGGAGCACGGTGGCGAAGATGCCGGCGAGCTCACCGGGACCGATGTTCAGCTCAAGCGGCGGCAGCACGTCCTGGAACTCCGGTTCGAGGTCGACATCGCGTGGGGCCCGGATCGAGCCGGCGGCCATCGCTTCGGCCAGGTACCCGGATACGGACTTGTACGCCTTGTACTGCAGCAGCCGGGCGAAGAGGAGGTCACGGGCTTCGAGCAGTTCGAGGTCGAGGACCTCTTCACCGTCTTCGTGCGGCAGCAGCCGTGCGGTCTTGAGGTCGAGCAGGGTCGCGGCGACGAGGAGGAACTGGGAGATCTCGGCGAGGTTCGCCTGGTCCTTCAGCTCGGTGGTGTAGGCGATGAACTCATCGGTCACCTCGGCGAGTGCGATCTCTGTGACGTCGAGGCGTCGTTTCGAGATCAGTCCGAGCAGCAGGTCGAAGGGGCCGGTGAAGTTGTCCAACCGCACCTGGAAACCCTGTGCGGCATCATCGCCGGGCGCTGCGCCATCGCCGGACACGATGTCAGTGCCGGAATCAGCGCCATCGCCCGAGGCGACGCCACCGCTCGAGGCAGACGCCTTCTCCTCAACCTCAGCTGCAGGGTCGCTCAGGGTGCGCCTCCGCGGGCGATGAGTTCCCGGGCCAGTCGACGGTAGGCTTCGGAGCCGGCGTGCTTCGGGGCGAAGCTCGTGATCGGTTCGGCGGCCACGGAGGCGTCGGGGAACTTCACGGTGCGGTTGATGACGGTCTCGAAGACCTTGTCGCCGAAGGCTTCGGTGACTCGCGACATGACTTCCTTCGAGTGCAGGGTCCTGGAGTCGAACATCGTGGCGAGGATTCCGTCGACCTCGAGTGAGGGGTTGAGCCGGTCCTGGACCTTCTCGATCGTCTCGACGAGCAGGGCGACGCCGCGCAGAGCGAAGAACTCGGTCTCGAGCGGGATCACGACACCATGGGCGGCAGTCAGAGCATTGACGGTGAGCAGTCCCAGCGAGGGCTGGCAGTCGATGAGGATGACATCGTATTCGTCGGCGACCTTCGACAGGGCACGGGCGAGCACCTGTTCGCGGGCGACCTCGCCGACGAGCTGGACTTCGGCGGCGGAGAGGTCGATATTGGCCGGCAGGATGTCGATGTTGTCGAAGTCCGTTTCGACGATGACCTCGTGCGGGTCCAGTCGCGGGTTCATCAGCAGGTTGTAGATGCTGATGTCGAGCTCATAGGGGTTGAGTCCCAGACCGACGGACAGTGCGCCCTGCGGGTCGAAGTCGACGAGCAGCATCTTGCGTCCGTAGGCGGCCAGAGCCGCACCGAGGTTGATCGACGAGGTCGTCTTGCCGACCCCGCCCTTCTGGTTGACCATCGCGATGATGCGGGCGGGTCCGTGCGAAGCCAGGGGTGCCGGCTCCGGGAAGTCCTGGGGCTCGTTTGCGGTCCGCTGCTGGGGGATCTCCAACGCCTCTTGCGTATTCATCTCTCGGATGGCCACCTTTCGTTGCTCTACGTCCAACCCTACCGCGCTCGGGGGTGCGAGGTCGCGTACACTTCCCGCAGTGTCTCCTCGGAGACTTTCGTATAGATCTGCGTCGTCGTCACCGAGGCATGGCCGAGCAGCTCCTGGACGACACGGATGTCCGCACCGCCCTCGAGGAGGTGCGTGGCGAACGAGTGTCGGAACGTATGCGGAGACACTTCGGCGTCGATCTTCGCCGTCTCTCCGGCGTCCTTGACGATCTGCCACGCCGAGACCCGGGAGAGCCGGGTTCCGCGTGCGTTGAGGAACAGTGCCCCGGCCGGGGCCGAGGATCTCGCCTTCGCCGCCATCGACGGACGCACGCGTGACACCCACGCTCCCAGGGCGCGGGCAGCGTGGGATCCGAAGGGCACGATCCGCTCCTTCCCGCCCTTGCCGTAGAGCCGGACGAGCCCTGAGTCGAGGTCGAGATCGTCGAGGTCGACGCCCACGGCCTCGGAGATGCGCGCCCCCGTGGCGTAGAGGAGTTCGAGCAGGGCCGCGGCCCGGATCTGCACGGGTTCCTCACCGTCGGTGGTCGCGATCATCGCTTCGATCTCGTCGAGTGCCAAGGCTTTGGGCAGCCGCAGTCCTTCCTGCGGTGGGCTGACCTCGGAGGCGGGGTCCGTGGGCGCGAGGTTCTCCCCCAGGGCGAAAGTGTGGAATCGTCGCACCGCGACGAGTGCGCGTGCCCGACTCCGCGGTGCCAGTCCCGAATCGAGCAGGTGAAGCGCAAAGTTCTCCACCTTCTGTCGATCGACATCGCCGAGGCGGCTCACCCCGTCCTCGGTCAGCCAGGATCCGTACCGGGCGAGGTCACGGGCGTAGGCGTCGATCGAGTTCATCGACAGTCCGCGTTCGAACCGCAGGGAGGCGAGATAGGACTCGAAGGCGCGCCGCAGGTCTCCGGGCAGGTTCTCCGGCAGGAGTTCGGCGCCGTGCCGAGCCACAGGGTCTCAGTCCTCGCTCGAACCGATGGTCTCGACCTGAGCACCACGGCCGAATTCGGGGCGGCCGTCGACGAGTCGCCTCGGCGCATCGACGGGACGGAACTCCACCGGTGCTCCCGCAGCTTCGGCGCGCAGCACCCGGTCGACCTGGAAGATCGCGAGCTGGGCGATCGCGTTGGTGATCCGTCCATCGGTCACGGCCGCGAGTGCTTCGTCGATGTCGACCCAGGCGTAGCGGAAGCCTGCCTCTTCTTCGCCGCGTTCGTGGCGGTCGGCTTCGGGAACGGAGGACAGCCCGCGTGCCAGGTAGAGACGCATCGTCTCCGAGCTGCCGCCCGGGGTCAGGCAGGAGTCGCTGAGGACGTCCCAGTGGTCGGCCGTGAGGTCGGCCTCCTCGACGAGTTCCCTCTTCGCCGCATCGAGCGGGTCCTCTCCGGGAACGTCGAGCAGACCGGCCGGGACCTCCCACAGCCTGGCTCGGACGGGATGCCGGTACTGCTGGGCCAGGAGGATCCGCTGCTGGTCGTCGACGACGGCCACGCCGACGGCACCGGTGTGCGCCATGAGATCGCGAACGAGCCCGGACGCCTCGGGCAGGTCGAAGGTCTCTCTGCGGATATCCCACACTGAGCCCTCGTAGACGACCTCGGATGAGGTGATCGGCGGGATCACCGGATCGTCCTGCAGGATCTCATCGTGCTGGGTACTCATCGGCTGCCTCCCGAAACTCGACGGTGGTGGAACGGCGAATGCCGCCGGCGCTCTGGCCGACGGCATTCGCTGTGAAGATGGACAACGGTCACTGACGCTCGAGAGCGGCGGCGACCAGACCCGCGAACAGCGGATGCGGAGAGGTCGGACGCGACTTCAGCTCGGGGTGCGCCTGAGTGGAGACGTAGAACGGGTGCTTATCATGCGGAAGTTCGACGAATTCGACGAGCTCACCGTTCGGTGAGGTTCCGGAGAACTCGAGCCCCGCCTCGGCGAGCTGATCCCGGTAGGTGTTGTTGACCTCGTAGCGGTGACGGTGACGCTCGCTGATCGTCGTGTCCCCGTACACGCCGGCCACGACGCTGCCTTCGGTGAGCTTGGCTTCGTAGGTGCCCAGACGCATGGTGCCGCCCAGGTCGCCTTCGCCTTCGACGATCGAGAGCTGCTCGGCCATGGTCGCGATGACCGGAACCGTGGTCTCGGGGTCGAATTCGGACGATGAGGCCGCCTCGATGCCGGCGACGTTGCGTGCGTATTCGATGACCATGCACTGCAGACCCAGGCACAGGCCGAGGGTCGGAATGCCGTTGGTGCGGGTGTATTCGAGTGCGCCGAGCTTGCCTTCGATGCCGCGGATGCCGAAGCCTCCGGGCACGCAGATCGCGTCGAGGCCGGACAGTGCCGACGCGGCTCCGGCTTCGGTGGAGCAGTCATCGGACTGGATCCACTTGATCTTGACCTTCGCATCGTTGGCGAAGCCGCCGTGGCGCAGCGCCTCGGTGACGGAGAGGTAGGCATCGGGCAGGTCGATGTACTTGCCGACGATGCCGATGGTGACTTCCCGGGACGGGTTGTGCACGCGTTCGAGTACCCAGTCCCACTTCGTCCAGTCGACGTCGCGGAACGGCAGGTTGAGGTTGCGGATGACGAACACGTCGAGGCCGCCGTCGTGGAGGACCTTCGGAATGTCGTAGATGCTCGGGGCGTCGACGCAGGACACGACAGCTTCGGTCTCGACGTCGCAGGCGCCGGCGATCTTCGCGCGGATCGAATCCGGCAGCTCGCGGTCGGAGCGGAGCACGATCGCATCGGGCTGGATGCCGATGGAGCGCAGGGTGGCCACCGAGTGCTGGGTCGGCTTCGTCTTCAGCTCTCCGGAGGGCCCGAGGTAGGGCACGAGGGAGACGTGGATGAAGAACACGTTGTCCCGGCCGATGTCGTGACGGACCTGGCGGGCCGCCTCGAGGAAGGGCTGGGATTCGATATCGCCGACGGTGCCGCCGATCTCGGTGATGATGACGTCGGGGCGGTCCGCCTCGGGGCGTTCGGCCTGGGCACGCATCCGCGCCTTGATCTCATCGGTAATGTGCGGGATGACCTGGACGGTGTCGCCGAGGTACGCACCGCGGCGTTCTTTCGCGATCACCGAGGAGTAGATCTGTCCGGTGGTCACATTCGCTGCGCCGTCGAGGTCGTTGTCGAGGAAGCGCTCGTAATGGCCGATGTCGAGGTCGGTCTCGGCACCATCCTCGGTGACGAAGACTTCGCCGTGCTGGAAGGGGTTCATCGTGCCGGGATCCACGTTGAGGTAGGGATCCAGCTTCTGCATGGCCACGGTGAGGCCGCGCTGAGTGAGCAGATGGCCGAGGCTCGATGCCGTCAGACCCTTGCCCAACGAGGAGGCGACGCCTCCCGTGACGAAGATGTGCTTTGCCGTATGTGTGCCGCCTGGGCCAGTTCGATTCACCACGGGATTTGATTCTATCAAAGTCCGGCTCACGAATCCGAGACAGCGTCGACCTCGGCGTACAGATCGAGCAGCGTCTCGGAGATCGCCGCACCGTTGCTCACGTCGATGACCCGCTTCTTTGCTGCCACGGCGGAGGTTCCGCGTCCGGCCGGGTCGTCGAGAAGATGATTGATCTCACGCAGCAGCGCCTCCGTGTCGTCGGCGGGAACGGCCTTCGCGGCCTCTCCCCAGATGCCGGCGCGGCGTTCGCTGCCGATGAAGACCGCGGGCTTCGACAGCTGCATGAGGTCTTCGTGGGACAGTCCCGTCATCGTCTCGCTGGCGATGACGACATCGGCAGCGGCCGCGACATCGACGACGTCTCCGGCCGGTGCCACAAGGACGCCGCGGTCGGAGAATTCGCGGGAGATCGTCGACCGGTCCTTGCCGGTGCCGGTGAGAACGAAGACGACCTTGCGGTCGCGGCGGCGCTGGTTGATCTGGTCGGCGGCGTCGAGGACCGTCGCCAGGGCAGTGTGGTCACGCAGCGCGATGGGGCTGGCGACCATCCAGGTGCCTTCCGCGAGGCCGAGTTCGCGACGGACCTCGGCGCGCGGGGTGCGGACCGTGAGGTCGGCGTCGATGTCCGGGTGGACGAGTTCGGCGCGTTCGACGACCGGGACGCGGCCGCCGTAGTAGTCGACGACGGGTTCGGTCGTGCCGAGCACTGCGGTGGCCGTACGGCCGACGATCTCGGCTCCGGTCTTCTCGATGACGTTGGCGGAGTCGAAGGATTCGATGGTGGCGACGACCTTCGGGTGCAGGCGGGCGGGCAGACCGGTGAAGGCCAGTCCGGCGAGCGTCGCCGCATGCAGTCCGTGCGCGTGGACGATGTCCACGTGCTGGTAGTACTTGTGAAGAGTGAAGGCGGAGCCGGGGTCAGCGGTCGTGAGTCGGCGACGGGCGGTGAGTTCGATCTCGCGGAATTCTCCGGCCAGTTCCTCAGGGACTCCGAAGGTGCCCAGCAGTGACCGGTGCGCGGCGACGGCGACCTTGAAACCGGCCCGGAGGTGACCGAGCACGGCGAGCTTCGCCACTTCGACGACGGGACCGGTGGTATCGGCGAGCACGTGCAGAATCCTCGTGTCTGCGCTCAGTGGGTTGACCTCGCCGGATTCGCTCATTTCCTCATCCTCTTCTTTCGTTCGACGCTGCTTCTAGCCTACCTGGGCATGCACGAGTTCCGTGTAAAGACCTGCGAGTTCTTCGGCAACTTCCCTCTCATCGGGAAGCTCCGCTCCGCGTGCCCGTGCCCTGGCTCCGAGTTCTGCGCGGCGGGCAGGATCGACGGCGAGTTCGGCCACGGCAGCGGCGAAGGCGGCATCGTCGTCATGGTCGATCAGTATCCCCGCATCGCCGACGAGTTCGGCGCTGCCGCCGGTGGCGGTGGCCACGATCGCCTTGCCGGTCATCAGCGCCTCCTGGAGCACGAGCGCCCGGGCCTCCCACACGCTGGTGAGCGCGTAGATGTCCGCAGCCGCTGCGAGTTCGGCGATGTCATCGCGGGGTCCGAGGAAATGCAGGGCCGGAATCGCCGAGGCGGCTGCGGCGTCATCGTACTGAGCGCGGACGTCGGCGAGCACCTCCTCATCGGCGGCACCGGCGATGAGGGCGACGATCTCGCCCTGGTGGTTCTCCTCGCCGAGGCGGACGAGTGCGCGCACGAGCATCGGGTAGTTCTTCTGTTTGGCGACGCGACCGACGGCAAGGACGATGAGTGCCCCAGGATCGAAGTCGAACTCCTTGGCCAAGCTCGCGCGGGTGGCGGCGGCCGCCTCGGCGGATACGGGGGTCACCTCGGGGGCGGCGGCCGGGAGGAACCGGGCGGTCTGCGCTCCGAGTTCGCGGGCGCGGTCGACGAGGTCGGTGCTCGCGCCGAGGACGAGGTCGGCCCCGCGGGCGAGCATCGTCTCGACTCGGGTTTCGACCCGTCCGCGCAGTCCCTGTCCGCTGGCCTGGTTGTGGAGGCTGAGGACGAACTTCGGTCGGGTCTTCAGCGTGCGCAGGGTCAGCAGGGTGATGAGCCCGGCGCGGAAACCGTGAGCGTGGACGATCTGCGGGGAGAAGCTGCGCAGCAGTGTGCGCTGCCGGCGGACGAGGGCTGCGTCGGAGGCGCCGATTCCGGTGCCGAGTTCGAGGACGCCGAATCGGACTCCGGGCAGCAGCGAGAAGCCGAAGTGTTCGTCGGTGGCGGCCGGTCCGATGACGCCGATCTCATGTCCGGCGGCGGCGAGGTCGCGGGCGAGTGCGTGCACGTGGGTGCCGACTCCCCCGGTCGAGGTGCCGATGGTGAAGACGATTCTCATGAGTCTTCCTCCCTGTCGGTGTCGCTGGGTCTGTCGATGTCGCTGGGGCCGTGGTCTCTGGTCTGCGCTTCGGCGGCGTGCACGGTCGTTTCGTCGTTGACGCCGGCCCGGTTCCGGTCGGCGAGCAGGCCGCGGACCTCTCCGAGGAACCCGCGGTCGATGATGAGCACGATGAGTCCGAAGACGATGCAGCCGAGGAGGGCTGCGACGATTCCGGCGATGACCGCGGAGCTGGCCGAGTTGTCGAGGAGTCCCCCGAACCACTGCGAGGTGACGACTCCGGCGGTGCCCGCGACGACGGCGGCCCCGAGCGCGAGCAGCGATCGACGTCCGACGAGGGCGAGTCCGGTCGGGCCGAGGACGCGGCGCATGTTCACGAGCAGGAATACTCCGGCGACGGTCATGCCCAGCACATAGCCGCTGCAGATGCAGACGAGGGTCAGTCCGGGATTGCCGTTCGAGCCGGTGACGAGGATGGCTCCGATCATGCCGACGATGACGAGGATCCATCCCGTCGTCGTGGCTGCCGCCGAATAGCGGGAGCGTTCCACTGCATAGAAGACGCGGGTGCCCCACGCCACGAAGGACCACCCGGGCACGGCCAAGGCCATGACCATGATGGCCGTGGCCATGGAGTCGAAGGGGGCGGCGGATTCGCTTTCGGCGTCGATGGCGATGAAGAAGGTCTGCAAGGGGCCTGCGGCCGAGAGCAGGATGACGGCGCCGAGTCCGCCGATGGCGATGGTGAGGGCCGTCGTCGTCGAGGTCACCGACCGCATCCGCGCCCCGGCTTCCGCACGTCTGTGCTCGGTCGCCTCGGGGTCGGTGGATCGTCCCACCCAGGTCGACAGGGTCGGGAAGACCACCGTCGCCACGGTCACGGCGAGCACCGCGTAGGGCAGCAGGTAGACGGCGTTGATGTAGCTGAAGAGCACGAGCGTGCCGTCCCCACCGACATGGTTGGCCAGGCTCAGGGTTGCGAGCACGGCAGCCTGCTGGGCGAGCAGGGCCGACATTCCGGCGCCGGCCAGGCGCAGCGCACGATGAGCGACTCCGGGTGGGAAGGAGAAGGTGGGACGCAGCTTCAGCCCGGTCGTGGCCATCGGCAGGGCGAGCGGCAGCGCGAGGGCCGCGACGCCGACGGTGGTGCCCCAGCCGAGCCAGCCGAGGTGGGTCTGCCAGGTATCGTCGCTGCCGCCGACGGAACTGTAGGCGATATAGCTGCCGATGACGATGAGGCTGGAGAGCAGCGGGGCGAACGCCGGCCACAGGAACTTCCGGTGGGCCTGCAGCACTCCGGTGAGCACGGCGCCGATTCCGTAGAGGACGAGCTGCGGGGAGAACATGAGCAGCAGCTCCACGGTCGCCTGCACTCCCGCGGCGCTCGTCTTCGTGTCGACGAGGATCCTCGCGATCTGCGGGGCGAACACGGCCAGCAGGATCGACAGGGGCAGGGTGACGCTGACCGCCCAGGTCAGCAGGCCGGAGGCGATGCGTCCGGCGGTCTCCCGGTCCGATCTGGCCAGTGGCACGGCGAGAAGCGGGATGACCGCTCCGGCCAGGGCGCCTCCGGCGACGACCTCGAAGAGGATGTTCGGGACCTGGTTGGCACTCTGGTAGGCGGTGCCGACGGTGCCGGCGCCGACGTTTGCCGAGAACACCAGCCAGCGCAAGAAGCCGACCAAACGGGTCAGCAGGGTGATGATCGATACGAGCAGCGCCGTGGAGGCGAGGACTCGAACGAGCTTGTTCACTTATCCTCGCGGCCGAACGAGTCGATCTCCCGCAGTCCCGGAGTCGATTCGATGACGGAGGTGAAGGAGACCTTCTCGCTGGCCAGGGTGAGTCCGGCGAGGACAGCGAGGATCAGGCGTCGCTGTGCCGGTGTGGCGGTTTCGGCGAGGATCACGCCGATCGCCGCTCCCAGGGCATTGGCTCCGGTGTCGCCGAGCATCGCATCACCGGCGAGGTCGTCGGGCCAGGCTGCGGCCGTGGCGCCGGCGATCGCTCCGGCTGGTGCCCAGGACACGCGGCGATGGTGGTCGGTGAAGGCCAGGGTCAGTGCTCCGGCCTTGAGCGCCCGGCCCGGCCTCAGGTCGAGGAGGTTGAACAGGTTCGCAGAGCCCGCGATCACTCCCCCGGTGACGATGACATCCGCGGTGGCCGCGTACCAGGGCCGGTCGCTTGTCGAGTGCGTGGAGCCGAAGAGCCCGGACGGCCGCGTACGGCTGCGCAGGATCGCGGCGGCCGCGATCGAGGCGAGCGGAATGCCGGTGACCTTGATGGCCCCGGTCGTGATCTCCCCGCGGGCCAGGGCCGACAGATGACCGCGAAGTCCTTTGGAGGATCCGGATTCGCAGAAGTCGTCGACGGCGCCGAGGCTGCCCGCCGCGGCCGTGGCCAGCAGGGTCGCCGACCGCTGCCGAGGATCTTCGATGAGCAGGCTGCCGGCCAGCAGTCCCGCCGCGACGGCAGGGCCTTCGGCGAGCGAGACGTCGTGTCCGGCGTGGTTGGTGCGCACCACGGAATCGTGGGTGCGCAGCCGCGATCTGAGCACGGCTTTCGTCGCAGCGAAGCCGGCGAGTCCGGCGACGGCGGTGCTGACGATGGAGCGGATCATTTCTCGTCTCCCTTCGGGGTGTCGTCGGACGGCTTCTCTTCGATCTTGCCCGGCAGGATGCCTTCGGCGTCCTCGGCGAATCCGAAGTGTCCGTGCTTTCCGGCTTCTCCGGAGGCCAGTGCCCGCACGGTGATGACGGGACCGGCGCCGAGGCCGAGGCCGTCGACGGTGCTGGCGCGGGACTTCTCCGTCCGCAGCACGTTGACGAGTCCGTTCTGTGCCGATCCGGCGTCGCCTGCGACGACCACCGAGGTGGCTTCGGCGGTGAGCGCGGTGATGAAGTCGGTGACGAGGGTGCGGGTGCCCTTGTCGTCGGTTGCCTTCGGGCTGGGTTCGGTGTCCTCGGCCAGTGTCGAGTTCTCATCGTCGATGACGATGAACAGCGAGGTGGTCTTGTGGTCGGTGTCGGTGCGCAGACGGTCGGCTTCGACGAAGACGTCGTAGAGCTTCGCCGCCTGCTTCTCCGCATCGGCCTGATCGTCCTCGTCTTCGAGCATCGAGGCGTCACCGGTCAGGGCGATGACGAGGGCGGCGCGGATCGCAGTCGAGTCGTTCTTCGGCAGGTGCGGCACGACGGTGCGCAGCCGCTTGAGGAACTGGGTGGAATCCTCGAGGCTGAGCGTGTTCGGCACGAACGAGACGTCACCGGCGATGGTGCCGTCGGCTTCCTTGACCCGGTTGCTGACCTCTTCGACCTGTTCGGAGTCCGCCTCGGGGGCGGCGATGATGCTCACTTCCTGCCCGTCGAGGGTGCCGTCGATGAGTTCCGGGGCCGCGGCGGTGACGAATTCGTTCTGCTTGTCGATATTGCCCTTGGCGGCGTCGAGGTCGGAGCGCAGACTGTCGCGGTCCGAGCGCAGGGCGTCGACCTGGCTCTGCAGGGACTCCCCGATCGGTTCCTTCAGCGGTCCCGCGCCGAGGACGATGCCGACGGCGAGGGCGAGGAACACCGAGACGAGGGAGACGAGGTGGTAGCGGAAATCAATCACTGGTCAGTCCTTGGATGAGGCCGGCGGAGTCGGTGGATGCTGCGGGGTCGCCGCCGAAGAGGGAGCCGATCCACCCGAAGAGGCCGTCGAGTTGGGCGCCGATGAGGCCGAGGAAGGTCTGTCCGGCCGAGGTCGCGGTCATCGCCACACCGAGGGCGACGAGTCCGGCGATGACGAGCACGGCCAGCTGCAGGCTGGAGATGCGCTGCCGGTAGAGCAGGGACACGCCCTTGGCGTCGATGAGCTTCGAACCCACACGCAGTCGGGTGATGAAGGTCGAGGCCATGCCCTTGCGGCCCTTGTCGAGGAACTCCATGACGGTGTCGTGGGTGCCCACGGCGACGATGAGTTCGGCACCCTTGTCATCGGCGAGCAGCATGGCGATGTCCTCGCTCGTGCCCGAGGCTGCGAAGGCCACGCATTCGACTCCGAGGGCTTCGACCCGTTCGGTGCCCGGGGCGGTGCCGTCGCGGTAGGCGTGGACGACGATCTCGGCGCCCGAGGTCAGAGCGGTGTCGGACACGGAGTCCATGTCCCCGACGATCATGTCCGGTCGGTAGCCGGCTTCGATGATGGCATCGGCTCCGCCGTCGACGCCGATGAGCAGCGGCCGGTATTCGCGGATATAGGAGGCCAGCATCGCCAGGTCCTCCTTGTAGTGGTATCCGCGGACGACGATGAGCACATGCCGGTCGGTGAACGTCGTCTTCACTTCGGGCACGACGAGTTCGGCCGAGAGCAGATCGGAATCCTTGCGGATGTATTCGATCGTGTTGTCGATGAAGTCCACGAGCACGGAGTTCATTCCGGCCTCGGCGGCGTGCATGTCCTCTGAGATCGTCTCGGCCGTCTGCAGGACTCCCGTGGCCACTTCGGTTTCGCCTGCGTATACGGTGGCGCCCTCGATGGAGATCTCGGCATTTTCGTCGACCGCATCGAAGATGTCGGCACCGGCGGCGTCGATGAGGGGGATGCCGGCGTCGACGATGATGCTCGGACCGAGGTTCGGGTAGCGGCCGGAGATCGACTTGTCGGCGTTGATCACCGCGGCCGGCCGGCAGGCGACGAGGGCTTCGGCGGAGATGCGGTCGATATCGGAGTGCTTGATGATGGCGATGTCGCCTGCTTGGAGGCGTTTCGTCAGATTCTTCGTGCGTCGGTCCAAGCGGGCAGGGGCGGGGCCGAACCGGGTCGGTGCGGTGAGGTTCTCACGGTGTCTGCGCACTTTCATGGTCCGCCCATTCTCTCATCTGCTGCCAACGCCGGCCTCCTTGACCTGCCGAGCGTTGTCGAGCAGTTCGGCCGCGTGGGCCTTCGCCGAGGCGGAGTCGTCCATGCCCGCCAACATGCGGGAGAGTTCGACGACGCGTTCTTCGTCGGTCAGTTCCTGCACTCCCGAGCGCACGGTCTCGGCGTCATCGTCCTTGACGATGGTCACATGGGTATCGGCCCAGGCGGCAACCTGCGGCAGGTGGGTGACGACGATGACCTGGGCGCCCTGGGCGAGTTTGGCCAGCCGACGGCCGATCTCCACGGCAGCTTTGCCGCCGACTCCGGCGTCGACTTCGTCGAAGACGTAGGTGGGGATGGATTCGCTGGCGGCTCTGACGACTTCGATGGCGAGCATGACACGGGAGAGCTCACCGCCGCTGGCGATCTTCGCGATGTCGTCGGGGATAGAGGATTCGTGGGCGGCGAAGGTCAGTCGGACCTCGTCGGCCCCGTGGGTGGTGGGTTCGCGTTCGGAGATCTCGAAGGCGACCGCTGCCTTCGGCATCGACAGGGCGGTGAGCTCTTCGCTGACCGCTGCGGAGAATTCGTCCGCGGTGGCCTTGCGGATCTCGGTGAGCGCCGAGGCGGCCGCCTCCATGGTCTCGCGAGCTGAGTCGAGTTCGGCGTCGAGTCCGTCGAGGTCGCGGTCCTCAGCTTCGAGTTCGGCCAGTTCCGCTGCCGAGCGGGATTCGAAGTCGAGGACTTCGGCGACGTCTTGGCCGTAGGGAGCCAGAGTGCCGAGTTCCGCGCGGCGTGCTTCGGTCTCTTCCAGCGAGGTTTCGCCGAGTTCGTCGAAACCGGAGAGGTAGGACGACAGTTCCGCGGCGGAGTCGGAGAGGCGCAGCACTGCGTCGCCGAGGGCTTCGCGGATGGTGACGAGTTCCTTGTCGGAGCCTTCGACATCGGCGATCGTGCTGATGGCCTGGTGGACGAGGTCGACGGCGGCGCCGGCATCGTCGATCTCGGAACCGAGCAGCAGGTCGTGGGCGGCACCGACGGCGCGGGTGATCTCGGCGGCGGCACCGAGTTTCGCCGACTGTGCAGCCAGGGTCTCGTCTTCGCCGGGTTCGGGGCGGACTTTGTCGATGGCCTCCAGGCAGCCGCGCAGCCACAGGATGCGCTCGCGGCGGGCGACGGTGGAGTCTTTGATGCGGCTGACGCGGGCTTCGGTCTCGCGCCAGTTCTCGAAGGCGGTACGGTAACGGTCGGCCACCTCGGCGAGAGCAGTGCCACCGGCGGCGTCGAGGAGGTGACGCTGTTGGGCTGCGCCCTTGAGGCGCAGCTGTTCGGACTGGCCGTGGAGGGTGATGAGGTCGGAGGAGATGTCGGTGAGCACGGAGATCGGCACGGTGCGACCGCCGGCGGTGGCTCGGGCGCGGCCCTTGAGCGCCACGGTGCGGGAGATGATCGCTTCGTCGTCGGCGCTGCCGCCGGCCTCTTCGATGCGTTCGCGCACGGGTTCGGCCACATCGGTGAAGATGCCTTCGACTTCGGCTTTCTCTGCGCCTTTGCGCACGACTCCGGAGCCGACCTTGCGGCCCATGAGCAGGGACAGGGCGGAGACGAACATGGTCTTTCCCGCACCGGTCTCACCGGTGACGACGGTGAAGCCGGTGTCGAGTTCGACGGCGGCCTCGGCGATGACGCCGAGGTGGGAGATGCGCAGTTCGGAGATCATTCAGGCCTCCTTGATCGGTCCTCGCCAGCCGGAGACGGGCAGGCGGAACTTCGCGACGAGTCGGTCGGTGAAGGGGCCGGTGTGGAGGCGGGCGAGCCGGATCGGTGATTTCGAGCGGGTTGCTTCCACGCGGGCCCCGGACGGCAGTTCGAGGGCGCGGCGGCCGTCGCACCACAGCACTGCGGAGAATTCGGGGTTCATCTGGGAGATCTCCACGCCGAGGCGGGAGGTCGGGTTGACGACGAGCGGTTTGGAGAACAGGGCGTGGGCGGAGATCGGGACGAGGATGAGTGCTTCGACTTCGGGCCAGACGATGGGTCCGCCGGCGGAGAACGAGTACGCCGTCGAGCCGGTGGGGGTGGCGAGGATGACGCCGTCGCAGCCGAAGGAGGACACGGGGCGGGCGTCGACGCCGAGGACGACGTCGATCATCCGGGATTTCGAGGTCTTCTCGATGGTCGCCTCGTTGAGGGCCCAGGCGTTGAAGATGTTCTCACCTTCGTGCCACACGGACACGTCGAGGGCGAGTCGCTCCTCGACGGAATAGTCACGTTGGGAGGCGCGGTGGACCGCCTCGGCGAGGTCTTCCTTCTCGCTTTCGGCGAGGAAGCCGACATGGCCCAGGTTAATGCCCATGAGCGGGGCACCGGACCCGTGGAAGCGTTCGGCGGCGCGCAGGATCGTGCCGTCGCCGCCGAGGACGATGACGAGTTCGCAGGCGTTCTTCCACTCACCGAGTTCGGAGGGGTCGATGATGACGCAGTGGTTGAGGATGGGCTCGTCGTCGACGGCTTCGGCCTGGCGGGCGCGGATGCCGACGATCTCGTCGGAGAGGACGACGGGGGTGACTCCGTCGTCGAGGAGGGCCTTGAACACGCTGACGGCGGCCACGGCCGACTCATCACGTTGGGGGTGCAGCAGCACCATGATGTGTCTGGTCACGACTCTCCTCTCATCATTTCGTCCAGGTGGGCGGGGATGTCTGCTTGGTCGAGCCTATCGGACTGGTCATGTGTTCGGCCTGGGCGAACACGCAGGAAGTACTCTCGGTTCCCGCTGGGGCCCGGCAGCGGTGAAGGTGCGATGTCGGTGACGCGTCCGGCGTGTTCAGTCACGGCGTCGAGGACGGAGTCGATGGCGCGGCGGCGTTTCTCCCGGCTGGTGACGACTCCGTGTTTGTCCAGCGATGCTCGTGCCAGTTCGAATTGGGGTTTGACCATGAGGAGGAGTTCTCCCGCGGCCGCGGTGGCGGCCAGCAGCGGTCCGATGAGCAGGCGCAGGGAGATGAAGGAGACGTCGGCGACGACGAGGTCGACGGTCGGCACGTCGGAGTCGGTCAGTTCGCGGAGGTTGAGTCCTTCGCGGACGTGGACGCGCGGGTCGTCGCGGAGGATGGTCGCGAGTTGATCGTGGCCGACGTCGACGGCCCAGACGTGTGCGACCCCGTGATGGAGGAGGACTTGGGTGAAGCCTCCGGTGGAGGCGCCCGCGTCGAGGGCTGTCAGATCATCGAGTCGGTCGGTGAGGTCGAAAGCCTCGAGCGCGCCGAGGAGTTTGTGGGCGCTGCGGGCGACCCAGGGGTCGGGTTCGGTGACGGAGACGTCGTCGGTGTCTCTCACGTCCTGGGAGGCCTTGGTCGCGGTGCGGCCGTTGACGCTGACGCGACCGGCGGCGATTTCACGGGCGGCGCGAGAGCGGGAGTTCAGCAGCCCGCGGTCGACGAGTGCCCGGTCGAGTCTGCTCACAAGGAGCCCACCTGCGCGTCGAGGTCGCCCAGCAGGGAGTTGAGAAGTTCGTGCCGCTCAGCCGCCGGTGCTTCTTTGGCCTCGGCGAGGCTGGACCGCCAGGTCTCGATCGGCACGTCCCCGCTCACCGAGGCGGGAGTCGGGGCAGAAGCAGGGGCGGGTGTCGGGATCTGGCTCATGAGTGCTCCCCGATCCGGCGGGGCAGGCGTCCTTCGGCCAGGACCGCCTCGGCGTCGGTCTCCCCCGCATCGATAGCTGCCCAGGCTCGGCGGAGTTCGGCTTCGATCCGGGCGGACTCGCCGCGGTCGGTACCGGTGATGAGCGCTTCGAGTCCGCGCAGATTCGGCAGGATGAACGTCGGTCGACGCTCCGGGCCGGCACGCAGGGCATCGTGGATGTCGTGGATTCCGGTGAGGACGAGGGCGGTGTCGATCCCGGCGGCACAGCCGCCTTCGATATCGGTGTTGAGGCGGTCGCCGACCATGAGGGGCCGATGCGCGCCGAGGCGGCCGGCCGCGAAGTCCATCATGTGCGGTGCAGGTTTGCCGACGATGATGGGGGTGGCGTCGGTGAGTCGGGCGATGAGGTCGACGAAGGCACCGTTGCCGGGGACTTTCCCGGTTTCTGTGAGGAGGGAGAAGTCGGGGTTGCTCGCCCACCATTCGGCGCCCGAGCGGATGATTTCGCAGGTGCGCACGATCTTCGTGTAGTCGATCTCCGGGTCGAGTCCCTGAGCGACGGCGATGGGTTCGGCGTCGAGTGAGTCGGTGATCTCGAGGCCCGCCTCTTCGAGTGCGACCCGCAGTCCGGTCGTGCCGAGGAGGTGGACGCGGGCGCCCGGCCCGAATCGTTCGGCTAAGCGTTCGGCGAGCACCTGCGCCGAGGTGGTCACTTCGTCCGCGGAGGCGTCGACACCCATTCCGGTGATCTTCTCGGCGGTGGCTGCGGCCGTGCGAGTGGCGTTGTTCGTGACGTAGCTGACCGGGATCGACCGGGAATGGAGCCAGTTGATGCCGTCGACGGCGCCATCGACGGCGTGAGTGCCGTGGTAGACGACTCCGTCGAGGTCGAACAGGACGCAGTCGATGGGCGTGCCCGATGATTCGGGCAGGCGCCCATCTGCTGTGTTGTGCTGTTCGGCGGTCAGTGTCACTGCTCTCCGTCGGCCTCGGGTGCTGTTGTGTCGGGCTCGGAGCCTGCGTCGGCGAGGATCTCGTCGAGTTCGGCTTCGATCTCGTCGTCGGAGACCTTGACCGACTTCAGTTCCTTCGCCGAGACATGTGTCTTCGACTTCGGTGCTGCGGCTGGGCCAGCGGTGTCGTCCCCAGCTTCTGCTCCCTCCGCGGAAGCGTCGACAGCGGCGGATTCCGCCTGCGGTGTCTTAGCTTCGGGCTCGCTGGCCGAGCCTTCTGCGGCTTCGGCCGTCTCAGCGGTTTCAGCGTCGGCAGCCTCAGAGTCGGTTGTCCCGTCATCGGCGGCCTCACCGTCGGCTGAATCTACGTCGGTGCCTTCGGAAGTCTCGGTGTCGGCAGCTTCGGGCTCGTCTTCGACTTCTTCGACGGTTTCGATTTCGACGCCGGCGTTGAGGTCAGGCTCTTCGTCGCCGAACAGGGTGCCGGTCGCCTTGGCGGTCCGGCGCGAGAGCTCTTCGTATTTGTCGGCGAGTTCGGGTTCGCCGTCGATGCGCAGCACCTCGGCGTAGGCGGCCATGAGACGGACCAGCCCGCCGCCGGGCTTCTGGGTGAAGTCCTCGGCTTCGATGAGTCGGCGCGCACCGGCGATGTCGTCGAGGTCGGACTTGGCTCCGGCAGCGACGATGACGAGTTCGGTGCGGGTGTCGTTGTCGAGGTCGAGCTCTTCCGAGTTCTTCAGCAGCTCGATGGCCTTCTCGGGTTTGCCGCGGCCGCGTTCGGCGTCGGCGATCAGCGCGATGTTGTCATTCGAGCCGGAGATGCGGCGGTGGGTGCGCAATTCGCGGACGGCTTCGTCGTAGTTCTCCACGTAGTACGCGGCGATGCCGAGTGCTTCGCGGACGACGGCGACACGACCGGCGCGGGCCATGGCGGCCTTGGCGTGTTCATGAGCGCGTTCCGGATCGAGGTCGAGCAGCCCGCCTGCGGCGACGAGGTGCTTGGCGACCATGTCGGCGTTCTCTTTGTCCAGGGAACGCAGCTGTGACGAAATCTCTTTGTCGAGTTCACGACCGGTGACGCCTTCGGGAATCTCGGGTTCCTGAATGCGCGGACGGCGGGCACGCTGTTCACGTGCGTAGTCGCCGGTGTCGGTCTTCCGGGATGCTCGGCGGTCGTTGTCGTTGCGACCGTAGCCGCCGCGTCCTCCGCGGTTGTCGTCCCGTCGGTTTCCGCGGTAGCCGCCCCGGCGATCGTCACCGTCGCGACGATCACGGTTGAAGCCGCCCCGGCGATCGTCATCGTTCCGGCGGTTGCCCTGGTAGCCGCCTCGGCGGTCATCACCATCACGACGGTCACGATTGAACCCACCGCGACGGTCATCATCGTTCCGACGGTTCTGACCATAGCCGCCTCGGCGATCGTCGTCGTTGCGGCGATTGCCCTGGTAACCACCGCGACGGTCGTCATCGCGACGGTCTCGATTGAATCCGCCTCGGCGGTCATCGTCGTTGCGACGGTTACCTTGGTACCCACCTCGGCGGTCATCACCGTCACGGCGATCTCGGTTGAATCCGCCACGGCGGTCATCATCGTTCCTGCGGCTCTGACCATAGCCGCCTCGGCGATCGTCGTCGTTACGACGGTTGCCCTGGTACCCACCACGACGGTCGTCATCGCGGCGGTCTCGATTGAATCCACCCCGGCGATCGTCGTCACGGCGATCCCGGTTGAACCCACCACGACGGTCATCGTCATTGCGACGATTACCTTGGTACCCACCTCGGCGGTCATCACCGTCACGACGATCGCGGTTGAAGCCGCCCCGGCGATCATCGTCGTTGCGACGATTGCCCTGGTAGCCGCCTCGGCGGTCGGACTGGCGTGGCCCGCGGCCGTCCCGGCTGTCCGGTCGACGGTTGCGATTGTTGTCGCGATCTGAGCGGTGACCGCCATCTGCGCGGCGGTTGTCCTGGCTGTCTCGCGAATCCCCTTGGGCCACGATTCTCCCTATGAAGTCTTTTCGGTGTTCCGCTCTATTCTAGTCCACTCACCACTTCGACGCCGTGTGGGCGGGGACACGTCAGCACCTCGATTCCACTCAGCGTCGCGCCCGTTGTTCTGTGGGTCAACGCCCAGGTCACCGCCTCAGCGCTCTGTTAGAATCAAGGCGAATCCAGTGGAACGGCCGACGGCAATCGAAGAGGTTCGGCGGCAGCGGATGTCCGCGCCGCCTCGACACCAGGGGACGAATGACACCTGACGTGGAAGCTCATTGTGCGGATGACGGATGTCTCCGCGATTCCACGATCAGAATTTCCGGCCCCGTTGCCTGCATGTCCCCCAGTGCGGTTAGTGCCTGCCTGTCCCCCAGTGCCGCCGCCCCCCGCCATGTGATGACCAAGCACACTTGCCGGTGTGACCAGCATCATCGGATTGCGCATTCGGCCCCTGATTTCGCCTATTGTGATTGCCGGAAGCATGTGAATGAATGCTGCCGAAGCAGTTCGAGTCGCAGGTCAAACGGCAGATCCGCGGCCGTCCGGAAACTCCCCGACACCGCAGGTTCCACTGCCGCGACTGCGCGTTAGGCCCTTCAGATCGCACAACCGTTCACCCGCTAGGAATAGGAGAAATCGTGCCAAACACACTCTTCATCGACGGACAGTGGGTTTCAGCCGTCAACGGTGGAACCCGAAAGATCCATAACCCGGCCGACGGCAGCTTCGTCGCCGAGGTGGACGAAGCCAGCCCCGCGGATACCGAGCTGGCGATCAAGGCCGCTCGTCGCGCCTTCGACTCCGGCGTCTGGTCGTCGGTTCCCGCCAGCGAACGCGGCGATCTGCTGCTGAAGTTCGCTGCCGTTCTGCGTGAGCGCAAGGACGAATTCGCGCGCGCCGAGTCCCTCGACACCGGCAAGCGCTTCGTCGAATCGCAGATCGACATGGACGACATCGCGAATTGCTTCGACTACTTCGGCAAGCTCGCCGCAAACGATGCCGGTCGCGTAGTCGACGCCGGCACCGACACCGTTGCGTCGAAGATCGTGCACGAGCCCGTCGGCGTCTGCGCGCTCATCACTCCGTGGAACTACCCGCTGCTGCAGGCCGCGTGGAAGATCGCCCCGGCCATCGCCGCCGGCAACACCTTCATCCTCAAGCCTGCCGAGCTCACCCCGCACACCGCGATCCTCACCATGCAGGTCCTCGAAGAGCTCGGTCTGCCGGCCGGGGTCGGCAACCTCATCCTCGGTGCGGGCGCCGATGCCGGTGCCCCGCTGTCGACGCACGAGGACATCGACATGGTCTCGTTCACTGGTGGCCTCGTCACCGGTCGACTGCTGTTCCGCAACGCCGCCGACTCGATCAAGAAGATCGCCCTTGAGCTCGGCGGCAAGAACCCGAACGTCATCTTCGCCGATGCCGACTTCGATGCGGCTCTGGACAATGCTCTCAACGGCGCCTTCGTCCACTCCGGTCAGGTGTGCTCGGCCGGTGCCCGACTCATCGTCGAGGAATCCATCGCCGAGGAGTTCGTCAACCGCCTCGTCGAGCGTGCCGAGCAGATCCGCCTCGGCGGTCCCTTCGACGAGAACGCCGAAACCGGTCCACTCATCTCCGCAGCACACCGCGACAAGGTGCATGCCTATGTCGAGAAGGGCATCTCCGAAGGTGCGCGTCTGCGCTGCGGCGGCAAGTTCGGTGAAGGTGACTTGGAGAATGGCTTCTACTACCTGCCGACCGTGCTCGACCAGGTCAAGCGCGGAATGTCCGTCGTCTCCGACGAGGCCTTCGGCCCCGTCGTCACCGTCGAGACCTTCTCCACCGTCGATGAGGCTGTCGAGATCGCCAATGACACCTACTACGGTCTGGCCGGAGCAGTGTGGAGCCAGGATGCGGGCAAGACCCAGCTGGTCGCTCAGCGTCTGCGCCACGGCACCATCTGGATCAATGACTTCCACCCCTACCTGCCGCAGGCCGAATGGGGCGGTTACAAGCAGTCCGGCTTCGGTCGCGAGCTCGGCCCCACTGGTCTAGCCGAATACCAGGAAGCCAAGCACATCTACCAGAACCTCGAGCCGGCAGTCACCGGCTGGTTCCCCGATCACACCAAGTGATCCGCCGCAGCCTGTAGACGAATACCGCAGTACAAGGAGAGATGAACAGTGAAGACTACTCATAGCTTTGATTACGTCGTCGTGGGCGGCGGTTCCGCCGGCGCAGCGGTCGCGGCCCGACTGAGCGAGGACCCCGAAGTCACCGTCGGACTCCTCGAAGCCGGCCCCACCGACACGGACAAGGACGTCGTCCTTGAGCTCAACCGCTGGATGGAGCTCCTCGAATCCGGCTACGACTGGGACTACCCGATCGAAGAGCAGGAGAACGGCAACTCGCACATGCGCCACGCTCGCGCCAAGGTGCTCGGCGGCTGCTCGTCCCACAACTCGTGCATCGCCTTCTGGGCTCCGCGCGAGGATCTCGACGAATGGGAAGAGAAACACGGCGCAGCCGGATGGGGTTCGAAGGACACCTTCGGCCTGTACAAGAAGCTCGAGAACAATGAGCTGCCCGGCGACCACCACGGCCATGACGGCCCGGTCCGTCTGATGAACGTGCCCCCGGTCGATCCCTGTGGTGTCGCGCTCCTCGATGCCTGCGAGCAGGCCGGCATCCCTCGCGTGCAGTTCAACGAGGGTCAGACCGTCATCAACGGTGCGAACTTCTTCCAGGTCAACCGCAAGGACGACGGCACCCGGTCGTCCTCCTCGGTGTCCTACCTCCACCCGATCCTCGACCGTGAGAACCTCACGATCCTCACCGACACTCAGGCCAAGGAGCTCGAGTTCGACGAGGACGACAACTGCACGGCCGTGCTCGTGGTCAACAACGCCTTCGGCAAGACCAACCGGATCGAGGCGAAGAAGGAAGTCATCGTCTCCTCCGGCGCGATCAACACCCCGCAGCTGCTCATGCTCTCGGGCATCGGCCCGAAGGCCCACCTCGCCGAGGTCGGCATCGAAGCTCGCGTGGATTCGCCGGGAGTCGGCGAGCACCTGGGCGATCACCCGGAGGGCGTCATCTCGTGGGAGGCCAAGAAGCCGATGGTCGAGGATTCCACCCAGTGGTGGGAGATCGGCATCTTCTCCCCCACCGAGGACGGGCTCGACCGTCCGGACCTGATGATGCACTACGGCTCGGTGCCCTTCGATATGCACACCCTGCGCCAGGGCTACAAGACCTCGGAGAACTCCTTCTGCCTCACCCCGAATGTCACTCATGCGAAGTCGCGCGGCACCGTGCGCCTGCGCTCGAAGGACTTCCGTGACAAGCCGAAGGTCGATCCCCGCTACTTCACCGATCCGGAAGGCCATGACATGCGCGTCATGGTCGCCGGCATCAAGAAGGCCCGCGAGATCGTCGCCCAGGACGCCATGTCCGAATGGGCCGGCGAGGAGCTGTTCCCCGGCAAGGACGTCCAGACCGACGAGCAGATCGCCGACTACATCACCCGCACCCACAACACCGTCTACCACCCGGTCGGCACGGTGCGCATGGGTGCTGCCGATGACGAGATGTCGCCGCTGGATCCGCAGCTGCGGGTCAAGGGCGTCAACCGTCTGCGCGTCGTCGATGCCTCGGCGATGCCGGAGATCACCACGGTCAACCCGAACATCACCGTCATGATGATGGGTGAGAAGTGCGCGGAGATGATCAAGAACGGTCAGTGATCTGGACTGATCTGGTCGTCATATGCTCAGATCACCGAGGCGGCCCTGCGCTGATTCGATGACCTGAGTGGGACCTTCGGCCCAGAACCGAAACGACGAAGGGGGCGCTGCAATCGCAGCGCCCCCTTCGTCGTGTCCGACAGCGACGATCGGCTGTCGCTTCCGGACCGGACAGATTCAGTCGGCGTCGCCGCCCTTACCGTGACTGCCCTGACGGCTGCCGGTGCGGCTGGCCAGTGTCCCCTCACGTCGCCCCTTCTTCTCATGAGGGATTTCGATATAGGGGTCACGGAACTTCGGTGCCGGTTCGACGGCCTGAGGTTCGGTGACGACCTCCTCATCGTCGTCGTATTCGTGACCGAACTGTTCGTCCCCGCCTTGGCGGCGTTCGACCTCTTCGGGCGGCAGCACCTTCTTCCAGCGGCGCATGCGCACCCGCGGCAGAATGCCGGCGTCCTCGCGCAGCGCTCGCATGAGGGCGTAGATCTGGAAGTAGGCGATGATGAAGAACGGCAGACCGACGAGGATGATCGTCGACTGCAGTGCCTCGAGTCCACCGGAGCCGGAGAACACCAGCAGTGCCGCGGTGACGACGGCGACGGCTAGGGCCCAGAAGATGCGCTGCGGCAGCGGGTTGAAGTCCTCGTGGCCGTTGTTCATCGTGTCGACGACGAGCGCTGCGGAATCCACCGAGGTGACGAAGAAGATCACCACGAGGACGATTGCGATCACCGACACGGGTCCGGCCAGCGGGTAGTGGTCGAGGAATGCGAACAGCGCTCCCGGAATGTCTCCCTGATCGACGACTCGGTCGACCAGTCCCCCGCCCTGGTTGAACTCGATGTCGAAGGAGGCGTAGCCGAAGATGCCGAACCACAGGATCGAGAAGGCTGAGGGAATGGCGAGCACGCCGATGACGAACTGGCGGATGGTGCGTCCGCGGGAGATGCGGGCGATGAAGATGCCGACGAAGGGTGACCAGGTGATCGTCCACGCCCAGTAGAAGACGGTCCACGTGTTCTGCCAGCCGGTGTTGGCGAACGTGTCGTTCCACAGCGCGAGTTCGGGCAGCTGGTGGATGTAGGTGCCGAAGGATTCGAGGACGCCCTTGGCCATGAACAGCGTCGGGCCGAAGACGACGATGAAGATGAGCAGCAGCACGGCCATGACGATATTGAGGTTCGACAGGACCTTGATGCCTTTGTCGAGGCCGAGAGAGACCGAGATCGTGGCCAGCCCGCAGACGACGCCGATGATGATCAGCTGCCACAGGGCGTTCTCCGGAACGCCGATGACCTGAGCGAGTCCGCCGTTGATCTGCAACGTGCCCAGACCGATCGAGACGGCGATGCCGAAGACGGTGCCGATGATGGCGACGACGTCGATGGTCTTGCCGATAGGACCGTGGATCTTCTCACCGAGGATGGGCTGGAAGATCGAGCTCACCCGCGGCGGCAGGTTCCGTTTGTGGATGAAGTAGGCGAAGCACAGTGCGGGCAGAGTGAAGATCGCCCAGGTGTGCAGGGTGAAGTGGTAGTAGGTGAAGTTCATGGCATCGACCGCGGCGGCGGGCGTTCCCGCTTCGATTCCGAGGGATCCGCGGGGCGGATCTCCAAAGTGGCTGACGGGTTCGGCCACGCCCCAGAACATGAGGATCGAACCGATGCCGGCGGCGAACAGCATGGCGAACCAGGCGCCGTTGGAGTGCTCCGGCGGTTCGTCATCGGGACCGAGTTTCGCTCGCCCATACCGGGAGGCGGCGATGTAGATGAGGAATGCGACGAAGACTGTGACACCGAGGATGTAGAACCATCCGAGGTTCGTCAGCAGCCAATCCGAGGCGACAGAGACGCCGGCGTCGAGCTGATCGGTGAAGAAGATCGTCCCGAGGACGAAGATGATGATCACGGCCGCAGAGGAGAAGAATATGGCCGGGTTGGTTCGGAGTCGAAGTGCGTCGTGCAGCTTAATGAGCATGGCGTACCTTCCGTAGGGATGTTGCCGTCCACACTACAGAAGCATCAACTGATTTCAACACAATCGCTTGTCACGGATTCGCCTCACTGCACTCATGGCCAACCCCTCGCCGAGGCGGCCCTCCCCTATGTTCGTCCCGTTCATCTGCGGTACCCGGAAGTCCGGATACAACGAGACGGTGCCCGAACCTTGTTGGGTTCGGGCACCGTCTCGTCAGCCTCAGGCAGCTCTTTCGCCGGCGGGGGGAGGCGTGTCAGTGTTTCGGCACGTCTGGCTCTCCACCGTCGTCGAGAGGATCCACCCGTCCGTCGTTCTGAACGTATGGGTCTCGCGCGCCGCGGCGGTCCGCACGAGAGTCGTAATCCTCGGCTAACGGTTCCTCGGCACGAGGTCGCGTCCCGCTTTCTGGCGGCTGCTGGTCAGTGCGGACGTCCTGTTGCTGTGCATAGGGATCGCGGCGCACTGGTTCCTGCGTGCCAAACTGGTCCGGCCGGGGCGCATCCTGCCGAACGGGCTGTTCAGGATTGGCATCGTTCCGTTGAACTGGCTGATCGGGACGGGATGCACCCTGCTGAACAGGCAGTTCGTGGCGAACGTCGTTGCGCTGGACCGACTCGTCGGGGCGATGCCCGCTCTGTTGCGTGTACTGATCGCCATACGGATCAGCCTGGTGGACTGAGGGATCCTGACGCGCGTGATTCTGCTGCGCCTGTGCATCATGCCGAGTGCCGTTCGGCGGAACTTGCTCGTCCTGCCGAGGAGCGTTCCGCGGCGCAGCTTCATCGGCAAGCTGTTCGTTCTGGTTGACTGCCGACGCTCCGTGAGCGCCAGCGCCTGCCGTCCCAACAGCGCCGGTGGCGCCTGCATGACGGGTGTCCCCTGTGTTCTCCGGCGTATCCGGGTCCAGTTCGTCGGCACGTTGCAGTTTGCGATCATGTTCGAGTCGCTCGGCTTTGACCGCTTCTTCGCGTTTCGCGGCCTCAGAATCCAGCTGCTCGGCCTCTGCCGCCTGACGATCAGCTTCGGCAGCTCGAGCGTCGGCTTCGGCTTTTGCCCGCTTTGCCTCTGCTCTCTGTTTCTCGACTTCGGCCTCTCGCGCACGAACATCATGTTCGGACTCGGCTGCCTCCTGCCGGATCTGTGCGGCCTCTTGCCGCTGGTGCTCGCGCTTCTTCGCTGCCGCCTTGCGGCTGACTGCGATGATGATCCCGACGATGATCAGGACCACGACGATGGCGACGACAATCCAGATGATGGTTGACGCGTTCATGCGGTCTCTCCTTTACTGTCTGTTCGGACGGCATTGTTGTGATGCATCCGACACAGCGGACAGTTTCATCGTCGCACGGTGCTGAGCCCGGAACATGTACAGCGGCTGAGAGTCTGCTGATGGTCGACGAGCTTCGCCTATCAGATCGGATTGCCGCGAACCATCAGTTCCATGACGATCCATTTGGCGAGAGTCTCCGGATCGACTTCGAGCATATGAGGCATCCGCAGCGTCCGCCGGCGGTCGGGAGTATCCGGAGTTCTGATGCTCACGTCGATATAGGAGCTGACGTTGACCTTGGTGATGTGGACTTCGAGGATGCGCGCCCACGGCACGCCACCTTCAGGGAAACCGTCAACAGCAGCCCAGAGACCGAAGTCATTGACGATCACTTGTGGTGCGGGCTGGCCGGTCCGCCGCAGTCCCAGAAATCCAGCAGGATTGCGCAGGAACTGCTTTGCACGGTTGAACCCGATTGCGACCTCACCGTCGCGAGCAAGTTCGGCCTTGAGAACGTCAATTGTCTTCTTCTCCATCCCTTCCCCTCCTCCCCTAATTACTACCTGACGGCGGCGCAGCAACCCCGCGCCAGGTTGCTGCGCCGCCATCAGGTAGTAATAAGCACCGGCAGCACACCG